>NZ_RJPX01000012.1:0-50673 GCF_003944325.1 Streptococcus mitis
TTTACTCTCGTGATTTACGCATATAGGTTACGACTACCTTTTTGGACTTTAGAGTTTTAGGCCCCCTTATCCGCTATATACGCCTTACTATCACGTTCCTGTTCGTAGAGCCACGATTTCGCTATCCCTTCCTCTCCCCGCTACCTCACGATAGTCAGGCTTGGGAATCGCTATTGGGTTCACCGGTAGCGGGTGCCCACGGAGGACTTACACCTCAGATGTACGACATGCCCGTCGTACCTAAAAAAGCAGACCATTTAAGCCTGCTTTACTATTGATTCTGATATAAGTTTCCTGTGAACAAGGAAAAGCAATTATGACAACTATTCTTCATCCATACTCAAGACGCTGAGGAAGGCTTCTTGTGGAACTTCTACTGATCCGATAGCTTTCATGCGCTTCTTACCAGCTTTTTGTTTTTCAAGGAGTTTACGTTTACGAGAAACGTCACCACCATAACATTTAGCAAGTACGTTCTTACGAAGGGCCTTGATATCAGTACGAGCCACAATCTTGTGTCCAATAGCTGCTTGAATTGGCACCTCAAATTGTTGACGAGGAATGATTTTCTTGAGCTTATCAACGATGAGTTTCCCACGTTCGTAGGCAAAGTCCTTATGAACGATAAAGCTGAGGGCATCCACCTTGTCTCCATTGAGAAGGATATCCATTTTCACCAGCTTAGACGGACGATACTCTGACAATTCGTAGTCAAAGCTTGCATAACCACGTGTCGAAGACTTAAGCTTATCAAAGAAGTCAAAGACGATTTCAGCAAGTGGAATTTGATAGATAACATTGACACGATTATCATCAATATAGTCCATAGTCACAAAGTCCCCACGCTTACGCTGAGCTAGCTCCATCACTGCTCCAACAAACTCTTGCGGTACCATGATTTGCGCTTTAACATAAGGCTCTTCAATGGTCGCAATCTTAGTTGGGTCTGGAAACTCAGATGGGTTAGAGACATCCATAGACTCACCGTCGGTCAAATTAACCTTATAGATAACGGATGGAGCTGTCATGATAAGGTCAATGTTGAACTCGCGTTCCAAACGTTCTTGGATAACATCCATATGAAGAAGACCAAGGAACCCACAACGGAAACCAAATCCAAGGGCCTGAGATGTTTCTGGTTCAAACTGAAGACTAGCGTCATTCAGTTGCAATTTTTCAAGGGCTTCACGAAGGTCATTGTACTTGTTTGATTCGATGGGATAGAGACCCGCAAAGACCATAGGATTCATCTGCTTGTAACCATGTAATGGCTCTGTCGCAGGATTGGTTGCCAAGGTAACAGTATCACCCACACGAGTATCCTGAACCGTCTTGATAGAAGCCGCAATATAACCAACGTCACCAGTCGCAAGGAAATCACGACCAACTGCTTTGGGTGTAAATATACCGACTTCGGTCACATCAAAGGTCTTGCCATTGCTCATAAGCTGAATCTTATCGCCAGGTTTGACCACCCCATCCATGACACGCACTTGAAGAATAACCCCACGGTAAGCATCGTAAACCGAGTCGAAAATCAAGGCTTTGAGTGGTGCTGCAACATCACCCGTTGGGGCTGGCACTTTTTCTACGATTTGCTCGAGGATTTCTTCGATACCGATACCAGCCTTGGCAGAAGCTAAAACTGCTTCACTGGCATCCAAACCAATCACATCCTCAATCTCAGTACGCACGCGCTCAGGATCTGCAGCCGGCAGGTCAATCTTATTAATGACTGGCATGATTTCCAAATCATTGTCCAAGGCTAGATACACGTTGGCAAGGGTTTGAGCCTCAATCCCTTGGGCAGCATCGACAACCAAAATCGCCCCCTCACAGGCAGCGAGTGAACGTGAAACTTCATAGGTAAAGTCTACGTGTCCTGGTGTGTCAATCAAGTGGAAAATATAAGTTTCCCCATCTTTGGCAGTATAATTCAGCTCGATGGCATTGAGTTTAATGGTAATCCCACGTTCTCGCTCTAGATCCATGCTGTCCAAAAGTTGAGCTTGCATTTCACGGCTTGAAACGGTCTCAGTCTTTTCCAAAATGCGGTCTGCTAGAGTTGATTTCCCGTGGTCAATATGGGCGATAATAGAGAAGTTACGGATCTTCTCCTGTCGTTTTTTCAATTCTTCTAAGTTCATGATTCTCTTCCTTTCAGGGTATCTATTTATTATAAATTGTTTTTGACATTTTGACAAGACCATACCCTGCTAGGAGTACTAATCTTCAGCGACAAAGCCGTCATTCTCAATAAAGTGATGTTCTGTCATCCCTTGGTCAGTAAAGACAATTCCATGAAGGACACCACCATAAACAGCTCCTCCATCCATTCCAATCTTGCCATCTTCTGTAGTCCAAAGTTCAGCTGTACCACGCTCTTGCTTCAGCAAACCATAGACCGGTGTATGACCAAAGACAATGATTTTTCCAGTATGATTTTCGGCTTCGTGGAATGGTTTTCTAAGCCAGACTTTTTTATAATCTGTAGTTTCATGCCAGTCGTCCAAGGTCAAATCAATACCAGCATGAACAAAGATATACTTGTCTGTCTCTACCACAAATGGCATTTGACGAATAAATTCGACCAAATCTGCCGCTTCAGTAGCCACCCGCTTGGCATCTTCTACTCCGTCAACTGGTGCATCCAAGGGACGACCTAGGATAGAGTTAATGGTTGTATCTCCACCATTACGGCGATAGTGATCATAACTTTCTTCTGGGTCATCAAGCCAAGTCAGAAACATATACTCGTGGTTTCCTGACAAACAGATAGCCCCTTGATTATCAACCAAGTCCTTGACCATTTCAAGGACACGGCGACTATCCTCACCACGGTCAATCAAATCCCCTAGAAAGAGTAACTGAGTCTGACCATTCCAGGTTTTGAGAAGGTCTTCTAGCATCCCAGCTTTTCCGTGAACATCTCCAATTACATAATAGTCTGTCATCTTATTTCTCCCTGTTTCTCAACAATTCTCTGGCTTGCGTCAGAGCTGCTTCTGTCACATCATCACCTGCCAACATCTTGGCAACTTCTTCCACTCGCTCTTCAACTGTCAAGAGACGAACGGTCGAAACCGTTGAATGGTCATTACTAATTTTTTCAATAAAGAATTGATAATCCGCAATCGCAATCACTTGTGGCAAATGGGAAATAGCCAGTACCTGACCATGCTGGCCAATCTTGTGAATCTTCTGTGCAATAGCCTGAGCTACACGACCTGAAACTCCCGTATCCACCTCATCAAAAACAATGCTGGTCTTACCTTCTTTGCGTGAAAAGGCAGACTTGATAGCTAGCATGAGACGGGATAATTCCCCACCAGATGCAACCTTGACCAAGGGTTTAAAGTCTTCGCCAGGGTTGGTTGAAATGTAAAACTCAACTGTTTCATTGCCCTCACGGCTGAATTTGCCCTTGCTAAAACGAACCTGAAACTGAGCTTTTTCCATATAAAGGTCTTGCAGTTCTTGTTTAATCTCATCTTCGAGCTGCTGAGCCAAATCATGACGAGCAGAGGCAAGTTGACCTGCCAGATCGACAAGATTAACTTCCAATTTCTTGAGCTCTGCTTCCATGTCTTCAGAAGAAAGGTTGTTGCCTGTCAAGAGATTGTATTCATCCGTAATCTTAGCAAAGTAAATCAAGACATCGTCTACAGTCCCACCATACTTACGAGTAATGGTATGAAGAAGGTCCAAACGATTCTCAACCTGCATAAGACGATTGCCATCAAAATCAAGGCCCTCAATAATAGCTTCCAAACGTTTGCTAATATCTTCTAAGACATAGTAGGTCTCAGATAAAGAGCTTGAAATTTCACGGTATTCAGGGTCATACTCTTCGACACTTTCCATGTCATTCATGGCTGAACGAACATTGGCTAGACTTGAAAAATCTTCATTGTCTAACATACTGTAGGCATTGGTTAGGGTATCGGCTATATTTTTATGGTTGAGAAGTTTATCTCGCTCTTGATTGAGAGCTAGGTCTTCACCTGCTTGCAAATTAGCCGCCTCAATCTCTGCCATTTGAAATTCCAACATTTCGATACGAGCCTTGTGTTCCTGTTGGTTTTTCTTGACTTCCAGAACCTGCTTGCGCATTTTTCGATAGGCATCAAAACTCGTTTGATAAGTTTCTTTCAAGTCCCAAAAAGCTGCATCGCCAAATTCATCCAACATCTGGATGTGCAGTTGAGGACGCATTAACTCCTCTTGGTCATGCTGACCATGAATATCTACAAGATGTTGGCCAATAGCACGCAAAACAGACAGATTGACCATCTGGCCATTGACACGGCTGATACTACGTCCATTTTGCAGAATTTCCCGACGGATGATAATTTCATCCCCCATTTCCAAACCTTGCTCATCAAAAATTTCCTGCAAAAGGCGACTATTCTCAACTGAGAAAAGCCCCTCAATCTCTGCCTTTGGCGCACCATGACGAATAACATCTGTCGTCGCACGAGCTCCCAACATCATATTCATGGCATCAATAATAATCGACTTCCCTGCACCCGTTTCACCAGTCAGGACAGTCATTCCCTTTTCAAAATTGAGGGAAATAGCCTCAATAATGGCAAAGTTTTTTATCGAAATTTCAAGTAACATATAGACCTACCAATTTTTTACTTGTTCAAAGATTTCCTCAGCTAGCTTTTCACTTCTGGCAATGACTAAAATTGAGCTATCATCAGCCAAACAGCTGAAAATCTTGTCCACAAAAGTCTCGGTTAACTGAGCTTTTACAAAAGCCGTATTTCCTGGAATAACTTGGAGATTGATCATCTTGTCCATCAATTCTGCCGATTCGATATTGTCTTCAGCCAATTGCAAACTTTTTACGATTGATTTTGGCAATTCATAGACATAGGTGTTGTCTCTCAAAGGAATTTTGACAATACCTAGTTCTTTGATATCTCGTGATACCGTTGCCTGAGTGGCAGTGATACCTGCCTCTTTCAAATGTTCTACAATTTCTTCTTGCGTGCCGATTTGATAATCTGTCACAAATCGTCTAATTTTTTCAAGTCTCTCTTTTTTATTCATTTTTAAATTGACTATGCGCCCTCTCTACTACTTCTTCAATATCAGCAAGAACCTGATTGCTTGCTGACTCTTCTTTTTTCAAATACGCTAAAAATTCAATATTTCCATGTCCACCTTGGATGGGAGAAAAGTCCAAACCAAGGATTGAAAAACCTTCCTCTACTGCCATAGCTGTGACAGATTCAAGGACATGTTGATGGACCTTGGCATCGCGAATGATTCCATTTTTTCCAATCTGCTCTCGGCCTGCCTCAAATTGGGGCTTAATCAAAGCCACAACCTGACCTTGATTAGCCAAGACTCGGTGCAAGGCTGGCAAAATCAGACTGAGGGAAATGAAACTCACATCAATACTGGCAAAGCTCGGTTCCTTTTCAAAGTCAGTCTTTTCAGCATAGCGGAAATTAAACTGTTCCATGCTGACAACTCGTGGGTCCTGGCGTAGTTTCCAAGTCAACTGATTGGTACCAACATCAACTGCAAAGACCAACTCAGCACCATTTTGCAACATGACATCGGTAAAGCCTCCAGTGGAAGCCCCAATATCAATCGTTGTTGCCCCTTCTACTGACAAATCAAAGATCTGCAAGGCCTTCTCCAGTTTCAAGCCACCACGGCTGACATACTTGAGTTTTTCACCCTTAAGTTTTAACTCGATGTCGTCTGGGATTTTCTCTCCTGGCTTGTCAAACCGCTCTCCGTTAAGAACTGCTACAACTAGACCAGCCATCACACCGCGCTTGGCCTGCTCTCTCGTTTCAAACAAGCCCTGTTTATAAGCTAGTACATCCACTCTTTCCTTAGCCATTGATTCTCAAACTTTCTACTACTTTCACAATCGATTCTATCTTAAAGGGAACCTGTTGGGCAATTTCTTCTAATTTGGCATTAGCTTGATCCAAAGTCTGGTTACAAAAGACAATTGCCTCTTCCAAACCCAACAAGGCAGGATAGGTTGATTTTTCTGCCTGTAGATCCTTTTGTGGTGTCTTACCGATTTCCTCAAAACTAGCTGTCACATCAAGTACGTCATCTCGAACTTGAAAAGCAAGCCCAATCAATTCGCCAACAGTTTTCAGCTTTGCCTGCATTTCAGGTGCTAATTCGGCTATGATAGCAGCTGCTTGGAAGGGATAGGCTAGTAATTTTCCAGTCTTATTAGCATGAATGGTCTGGAGTTCTTCCAAAGACAGGTGCTGGTGTTCACCCTCCATGTCCAGAACTTGCCCTGCCACCATGCCCAGACTTCCTGAAGCAAGCGATAAGTTGGCAATCAAGTCCACCTTGATTTGACTTGGCAAATCTGCCTGCGCAATCAAGGCATAGGGGTCCAGAAATAAAGCATCTCCAGCCAAAATGGCCATAGCTTCACCGAATTTCTTGTGATTGGTCAAGCGTCCCCGACGGTAATCATCATCATCCATGGCAGGAAGGTCATCATGAATCAAGCTCCCTGTATGGATCATTTCCAAGGCCGCAGCTACCTGCGCGTGAGCAGGTTTAATAGCGACCTGCAAGGCTTCCAGAACTTCTAACAAGAGAAAAGGCCGAATACGCTTGCCACCAGCATGAATGGAATAGAGAACAGACTCTCGCAAACTAGAGGCAAACTGCTGGTCTCCATAAAAGTCTTCCAAGGCCGACTCGACAAGAGCTAATTTTTCTTGCTTCTTCATTCAAAATCACTTTCTGTTCCGTCTTCTTGCATGACCTTGACCAAGGTCTTTTCAGCCTTGTCCAGCGTCGCTTGAAGCTCTTTTGACAAGACCATGCCCTTTTGAAAGGCAGCAATCGCATCTTCCAGAGCAATTTCACCATTTTCCAAACTTTGGACAATGGTTTCCAGTTCTGCTAGATTTTCCTCAAATTTCTTTTGTTTTGACATTTTTAACCTCTAATTCTACTTGACCATCTCGCATCAAAAGCGTCACTTGGTCTTTTTTCTTCAAATTTTCAACCGAATCAACTACGGACTCTTCTTTTTTGACAATAGCATAACCACGCGCCACGATTCGACTGGTATCCAACATCAGTAAGGCTTCTGATAATCTCTTAACCTCAGCAACCTTGGCATCATAAACTAGTGCCATTTGGCTACGGAGGAGCTTGTCCAACTGTGCAAGCCGATCCTGATAACGTTGAATTTTGGTAACAGGTGATAATTGGATCAGTCGATGCGTCCTTGCTTGTACTAATTGGTTGCTATCAGAAATCCGTGTTCGCAAACTTTGTTTTAAACGCAGTTGTAGTTGATCCAAACGTTGTAAATAGCCATCATACAAACGTTCTGGCTGTCTAAAGATGACAGACTGACTGCATTTTTTCAAAGCTTCTTGTTTCTTAGATAGGACATTTCGGACTGCTGTTGCCATCCGTTTTTCTTGATTTTGCAAATGAGCTAATAAATCCAACTTGGTAACAGGTGTTGCCAGTTCAGCAGCAGCTGTTGGTGTCGCAGCCCGTCTATCTGCCACAAAATCCGCCAAGGTCACATCTGTCTCATGCCCCACACTAGAGATAACTGGCAAACGAGATTCAAAAATAGCTCGTACCACAATTTCTTCGTTAAAGGCCCAGAGATCCTCGATGGAACCTCCACCACGACCAATAATAAGCAAATCCAAATCGTCCCGTTGATTAGCACGCGCAATATTACGAGCAATTTCCTCCGCAGCCCCTTCACCTTGAACCTTAGTCGGATAGAGAAGGATATCAACACCTGGAAAACGCCTGCTGACGGTCGTGATAATATCTCGAATCACGGCTCCACTGCGACTGGTTACTACACCAATTCTCTTAGAAAATTGAGGCAGAGGTTGCTTGAAGCGTTCTTGAAACAGGCCTTCTTCTGTCAATTTTTTCTTGAGTTGTTCAAACTGAATCGCAAGCGCTCCAACCCCATCAGGCTCAGCTTTTTCAATAATGATGGAGTAGCTACCGCTCGGTTCATAGACCTGCACACGCCCAATCACATTGATTTTCATCCCTTCTTCCAGGTCGAAACCTAATTTCTGATAAATCCCAGACCAGATGGTCGCTTGAATGACTGCATGGTCATCTTTTAGGGAGAAGTATTGGTGAGTAGGTCGTTTACGAAAGTTGGAAACTTGACCAGTTAAATAGACCCGTTCCAAGTAAGGGTCTTTATCGAATTTCATTTTCAGATACTTGGTCAAAGTTGTTACTGATAAATACTTTTCCATCTTCACCTACTATTCATTCTCTTGCTCTTTCATGGGTATTATTATACCAAAAATATGCCTAAAAATCTCCATTTATGTACCATTATGGGGGAAAAATAGAAAAAGGAGGCAAGGCCTCCTCATCTGATTATTTGCTGTTACGAGCTTCTTCCAAAATCTTTGCAATCTTGGTCGTCAAAAGATCAATAGCAACTGTATTGCTGACTCCCTCAGGAATGACGATATCAGCATAACGCTTGGTTGGTTCGATAAACTGGTGGTACATTGGTTTGACCACACCTAAATACTGGTCAATAACGCTATCAAGGCTACGGCCACGCTCTTCCATATCGCGCTTGATACGACGAATAATGCGCACATCATCATCTGTATCCACAAAAATCTTGATATCCATCAAATCACGCAGACGCTGGTCCTCCAAGACCAAAATCCCCTCAACGATAAAGACATCTTGAGGCTCCTGACGATAGGTCTTGCTGCTCCGTGTATGCTCTGTATAGTCATAAGTCGGGATGTCCACAGGACGCCCTGCCAACAATTCCTTAATTTGCTCGATCATCAAGTCTGTATCAAAGGCAAAAGGATGGTCATAGTTGGTTTTGACACGCTCTTCAAAGGTCAAATGAGACTGATCCTTGTAGTATGAATCATGCTCAATCATGGAAATCTTTTCATCAGGGAAATGCGATAAAATGGCTCTTGAAACACTGGTTTTTCCTCCACCAGAACCACCTGTCACTCCGATAATGATTGGTCTATTTTGCATGCTATCCTCCGTTTTTTTATCCGTCGTCTATTCTATCACATTTTTTGCAAAATTTATAGTCTGATTTGGATAATCTAGGGGAAACAACACTCCCTAAACCTCAGTTAGACTAGATAAAAACCTTCCTTGGCTTGTAGAGATTACCTCGTTTTTCTAGAATGGCTAGCAATGTATCGCCTTCAAAGGCAGCCAGTTCTTTATCCGTTTGGTCTAGCTCAATAAAACGACCAAAGCGAACTTCTGTAGCCTCTTCTGGAGTTAGGAAAACTTTGACAAGGTCACCCGTCCCAATCTCAAGAGGATGGAGAAAGTCTAGTTGCCCTACCTCTACTCTTTCAGCAATTTCTTCCAAGGTCAGAGCATCCTCCAGTTGTAAACCTGCAGCACTCGTCCGTGTTAAATGAGACATATGAGCCGCATAACCAAGCTTCTCTCCCAAGTCAACTGACAAGGTACGGATATAAGTCCCCTTGCTACATTTCACACGAAAAGTAAAGCGTGCAAGTTCGCCATCATAAGAAATCGGACTTGTTCGTTCAAATTGATAAATGGTCACCTGACGTTCTGGACGCTCCACTTCCTGACCAGCACGCGCATACTCATAGAGCTTGCGACCATTGACCTTAACAGCCGAATACATAGGGGGAATCTGACTAATAGGCCCAGTCAGGCTCGTAATAGCTTCATCAACAAGCTTTTCATCCAAGGGCGACAAAACAGGAGTCTCTGCGACCATTTCTCCACTAGCATCCTCGGTCGTCGTTGAATATCCAAGAGTGATTTCCCCCTCATAGACCTTGCCTTCATCCTGCATAAACTCTACCATGCGGGTTGCCTTGCCAACCGCAATGGGCAAAACACCCACTACATCTGGATCCAAGGTTCCACCATGACCAATTTTCTTGGTTCCCAAAATCTTACGCAGCTTAAAAACCGCATCATGCGAGGTCATCCCCGCTTCTTTTTTTAAGTTGATAATACCGTTCATGTGTTGCTTTTTCACTCTCCCTTCAGTGCTTCAAACTTCGCTTTCATGGTTGGATTTTTTCGAGTCAATTTTTTGACCGAAACATCTTCCAATTTATTGTTTGCAAGGCGGAGTTGGTTTTCGGATGTGGTTAGGAACTTCTTGACCTCTTCCATGCGTTTGATGGCCTTGTCGATTTCATCGATAGCTTTACCAAAGTTGGTTGAAGCAGAGTTGTAGTTCTTGGCAAAGGCTAGTTTAAAGGCATCCAAGTCTTCTTCAAAATGCGTAATATCGATATTTTGTTCGCGAACCAAGGCCAACTCCTGCTTGTATTTTAGGGAATTTAGCGCCGCATTACGCAAGAGTCCAATCAACTGGATAAAGAATTGAGGACGGACCACATACATCTTTTCATACTCGTGACTGACGTCAACAATTCCTGTGTTAAAGTAATCGTTATCTGCTTCTAACATAGTCACCAACACGGCATATTCGCAATTCTTTTCACGACGGTCCTTGTCCAATTCCTTGTAAAAATCCACATTCTTGTGCTTCTTCTCAGTCCCATCTGCTTCATTTTTCATTTCAAACATGATGGAAATAATTTCGACCCCATTTTCATCACTCTCACGGAAGATAAAGTCCCCTTTGGAACCACGCGCAGAGACCTTGTTATCCTTTTCAAAGTAAGCATTCGGGAAGGCAAAACTGCGGACCTTGTTAAACTCACTCTCTGCATACTGTTCCAGACTTTCCCCGATTGCTTTTGTAGATTGTTGAGCCTTGAAATTCTTGTAAAATTCTACTTGTTCACTGGCTGCTTTAAGCTGGGCTTCGTAGTCTTGCTTAACAGAAGCCAAAGATAACTCATTTTCCTTTTCTTGCAAGAGGAGCTGATTTTTAACCTGATCCCGTTCTTTTTGTAGGTCAGAAAGGGTCTTTTGTAGTTGATTTTCATGTTCCAAACGCAAGGTAGCCAATTGGTTTTCCAAAGCCTGCACTTCCTTGTCCTTGGCCAAGAGAGCCTGATGGCTTGTCTGTTCAACTTCTTTCTTGGCCAACTCTTTCTCTGTATCAAAGTTTTGGATTTGACTCTGCAATTGCGCAATTTCTTGGTCTTTTTGAGCCAGTTTAGTCTGTTGCTCATTTATGGCCTTTTGCTCAACCAAAGCCAGTTCCTGCTTCATCCGGTCGTGCAGTTCCTTATCAAACTCAGCTGTTCTCACTTGAGACAGAAGTTCGGCATACTGACTCTCATTTACTGTAAAGACTTCCCCACAGTTGGGACATTTGATTTCGTTCATATCGTTCCTCTTTCTAGACTTCTGTAACCATTATATCATGCCTAAGGGAAAATCAAAAACAGTGAGTCGAAACCCACTGTTTATATCTTTTTCGTTAAATTTTTTCCAAGGCCAAGCGCAAATCTTCGATCAAATCCTCTACATTTTCGAGTCCGATAGACAAGCGGATTTGATTTGGTGTGACACCTGCTGCTTCCAGGTCTTTTTCTGGCAATTGACCGTGAGTAGTTGTTGCTGGATGGACAACAAGAGATTTAGCATCTGCCACATTTGCAAGGTCAGAGAAGATTTCTAAATGATCAATTACCTTGCGAGCTTCTGCCTCTCCACCTTTGACATGGAAGGTAAAGATGGAGCCCACACCTTTAGGCAAGTATTTCTCAGCCAAAGCATGATAAGGACTATCTGCCAATTTTGGATAGTTAACTTTTTCTACCTTAGGATGGTTGACAAGGAAATCAACAATTTTCTCAGCATTTTGCACGTGACGTTCCACACGAAGAGAAAGGGTTTCAAGTCCTTGTAACAACAAGAATGCATTGAAAGGTGAAATAGCTGCACCTGTATCACGAAGCAATTGAACACGGACAGCGATAATAAAGGCTGCTGCACCTACATCACGAGTATAGCTCAAGTTGTGATAACTTGGGTCTTCCTCAACAAATTGAGGGAATTTCCCTGAAGCTGCCCAGTCAAAACGACCGCTATCGACAATCACTCCACCAATAGTCGTACCATGCCCACCGATAAACTTAGTCGCTGAGTGAATGGCAATATCTACACCGTGAGAAAAGACATTAATCAAGTAAGGTGTGGCAAAGGTATTGTCAGAAACAAGTGGAATCTGGTGCTTATGCGCAATCTCAGCCAATTTTTCCAAATCTGGAATGTTAATCAAGGGGTTACCCAAGGTTTCAATCAAGACAAGCTTAGTATTGCCATTGATAGCTGCTTCCACTTCCTCCAAATTATCCACATCCACAAAGGTTGTTGTGATACCATAACGAGGAAGGGTTTCTTTCAAGAGATTGAAGGTTCCACCGTAAATAGTCGAAGCAGCCACTAGATGGTCACCAGCATGGGCAAGCGCCAAAATCGTATAAGTCACTGCGGCCATACCTGATGCTGTTGCTAGCGCACCAACACCACCTTCAAGGGCAGCAATTCTTTCTTCAAAAGCAGCCGTTGTAGGGTTGGTAATACGAGTATAGATATTACCTAGTTTTCTCAAGGCAAACAAATCGGCACCTTCCTGCGTGTCATCAAAAACAAAGGATGTTGTCTGGTAAATCGGCACTGCACGAGACTTAGTTGCTGGATCAACTACTTGACCAGCATGTAGTTGTAGAGTTTCAAATTTAAAATCACGAGTCATAAGGCGACCTCCATATAGTTTGATTAAGGATATTGTAGCACCTTAAGGTATAGTTTACCAATATTAGTTTTCTATATTTTGATATAATAAATAACTATTACCTTATTTTAAAAATGAAAAAGGCACGACTCACTCGTGCTCATTTTCTTAATCTACATAAGTATCTTCGTTTTTATTGAGGAAGGCATACGGAAGACCCATCAAGAAGCCACCACCAATCAAGTTCCCAATGAAGGTTACACCCCAGTGACGAAGCATATTTCCAACACCGAAATTAGCAATTGAGTCAGCAGCAACACTGAATTTTACAATCGCGAAAGAAGCAAAGTTCGCCGCAATGTGCTCGTTTGTCAAGAATACAAACATGTAAATTGCTGACAAAACAAGCCATAGTTTGGCACCACCATCTTTGACCAAAACAAATGAAAGAATCGCAATATTTACGAAAATATTTGCCAAAATCGCCTCAAGTAAGACTAATTCATTTGAACGGCCTAACTTCATCTCAACAACCCCTGAAATAAAGCTATCATGTGTCAGATGTGCATAAGCTGCTGAGTGAGCAAAGCCCCAACCTGCTATCAAAGCTCCGATAAGGTTGAACAAGGTACAGTAAAGTAAAATCTCAGCTGTTTTTCTCCAAGAGATTTTTTTCAAGAAACTACCAGCAGTCAAGAACATCATGTTTGATGTTACCAACTCGGCATTCAAGAAAACAATGTATGCCAATCCCCAAGCAAAGACAAAGGGGAAGAGGAAGCGTCCACTACCTGGTGCAATTTTATTAATCAAGTCAGCCCCAACTGCACCTGCAGCAGTACTGAAGGTTAAAAAAGCACCTGCAAACATAGAACGAATCGCATACTTAAATTTGCTTTGGCTATAAAGACTTTCTTTCTTCTTACAAGCAAATTCAATCTTTGAGATAAATTCTGAAGAAACCATGATAAACTCCTAAAACTTTTATTTGTGATAATTATAACATAAAATAGATATAATGAAAAGCCTTTCCTAATTGTATTTTTAATAAATTTATAAATCCAGCAATCGTTTACATTGTTTTAATAACAAGCTTTTAGAATTTTCAATTATCAGGATATTGAGCTTGCATGGAATAACTTTTATTCTACTTAATATATTTTGTTGTTACAATTTAAAAACGATTTTCTCTGCAAGCCTATTTTATAAAAGAAAAAGAGAGAATTGTTCTGATTCTCCCTGATACACTGATTCTTCTTAATCGACATAAGTATCTTCATTCTTATTGAGGAAGGCATATGGTAAACCGATCAGAAGCCCTCCACCTATAAAGTTGGCAATAAAGGTAACTCCCCAATGTCGAAGGATATTTGCAAGATCAAAGTGAGGTACTTGATCAGCAATCATGCTGAATTTCATAATACTGAAAGAAGCAAAATTGGCAGCGATGTGCTCATTGGACAAGAAGACAAACATTGAAATAGCTGATAAAATGATCCATAGTTTGGCAGCACCATCTTTGACTAATATAGACGAAAGAATGGCAATATTTACAAATACATTGGCAAGAATCCCCTCAAGCAGGACTAACTCACTTGGACGCGCCAACTTCTTGGCTACAAGCTTAGGAAGGAAACTATCATGGGTCAGATGAGAAAATGCTGATGAGTTAGCAAAGGCCCATCCAGCTACCAGGGCACCAATGAGATTAAACAAAGTACAGTATAGTAAAATAATTACTGCCTTTTTCCAATCAATCTTTTTCAAGAACACTCCAGCTGTTAGGTACATCATATTGGAAGTTATCAATTCCGCATTTAGAAAGACGATATAGGCCAGCCCCCAAGCGAAAACAAATGGGAAAAGGAAATACCCACTATTTGGAACAATATTATTTAATAAATCCGCACCAATAGCCCCAGCAGCTGTACTGAAGGTTAAAAAAGCACCTGCAAACATGGAACGAATAGCATACTTGAACTTACTTTGATTGAAAAGACTTTCTTTCTTGTGGCAATAATAATCTATCTTCGAAATAAACTCTGAAGAACTCATAAACATCTCCTATTTTTTTATATTTATTATTATAACACATTTTTTTTGAATGAGTAATCATTTTCTTAAATTTATAACATTTGTATTGATTTATACTCTTCGAAAATCTCTTCAAACCACGTCAGCTCTATTTGCAACCTCAAAACAGTGTTTTGAGCAACCTGCGGCTAGTTTGCTCTTTGATTTTCATTGAGTATTAGCATTACATAGTTTGCTTATAAAGCCATAAAAAGAACCAGCAAAACTAAATGTTTACTGATTCTTTAAAAATTAATAACGTTGCTTATATGGTTGGTTGAAGGCTGTTAGGACTTCTTCAGGTGTTTGTGAATAGTCTTTTGTATCTTTCAAATCACCTTTTACAATAATTCGCTCTGTCGCATCATAGTCCACACATGTTACAAGTGTGATTTCATCAACACCACTACGGTCATCAATCTCATCCACACGATCTGGAGTTACATGCTTGACCTCATGAATGACATAGGTATAAACCTTATCCTTATCTGTTAGATAAATTTTCATCCCATTTTTAGCACGTGATAATGGAGAAAATAGCATCTGACTGGCATTTTCTGCTGTAAAAATGTGATGACTCGCAAGTGAATAGTTTCCTTTCCCCATCACTTGATCACGCTTCATTGTACCAGCTCCATAGAAGAGATTAACATTATCAAGACCTTTAAAAATTGGCAAGTTAATTTCTACTTCAGGAATAGCAATTCCACCAATAACTGGCAATTTTTGCGAATTCCATTGTGAGGACAAGACAGCTTCTGACGAAATGGCTTTTACTGAGTCAAAGTCAAAATTACCTTCTGTATCTTGATTTTCTTCCAATTTTTCTTTTGATACCTGACTGACTTGATACTTGTTAGTATTCCAAACCATGAAGATATCACGAATTTTTGAATTGAAAATCAAAGCCACTGACAAGATGATTAAAAATCCTGCCAAGACATTGATTAGTAAATTTTTACGATTTGTTTTATTTTTATTCTTTTTATGAGACATTATGCTTCACCTTCTGTTTCGTTTTCTGTCCCAACTTCTTCTTTTTCTGACGCTGCAACCGTAGTAAAGGTCACAATTTTAGCATCCTGATCCAGGCGCATCACTTTAACTCCCATAGTTGAACGACCTGTTTGTGAAATATTGGCAACGTTGGTTCGAATCATGACACCCGTATCAGTGATAATCATCAAGTCTTCATCGCCTTTAACGGTCAAAAGACCTGATAGAGGACCATTTTTCTCAGCTACATTAGCCGTCTTCATCCCTTTACCACCACGACCTTTTGTTGGATATTCGGTCGCAACTGTACGCTTACCATAGCCTTTTTCTGTGATGATAAGAACCTCGTCCTGGTCTGTAATCACACTGGCACCAACTACTGTATCTCCTTCACGAAGATTGACACCTTTCACACCCGTAGCGATACGACTCATTCCACGAACTGCTGATTGATTAAAGCGCACTGCATAGCCAAACTTAGTACCAATGATAATATCCGTATCTTCTTCTGTCAGCAGTACATTAATCAACTCATCTTCATCTTTGAGGTTCAATGCTTTAAGCCCATTCTGACGAATATTAGCAAATTCCTTAACGCTGGTTCTCTTCACGATACCATGACGGGTTGTGAAGAAGAGATAGGCTTCATCACTGCGTTCAGATTCAACATTGATGATAGTCTGAATACTTTCGCCTTCATCCAATTTCAAAAGATTGACAATTGGCAATCCCTTAGCGGTACGACCATATTCAGGAATTTCATAGCCTTTCAGGCGATAGACACGTCCTTTATTTGTAAAGAAGAGTAGGTGATCATGGGTGCTAGTTGACACTAATTCACGAACAAAATCGTCATCCTTAACACCTGTCCCTTGAACACCACGACCTCCACGTTTTTGAGCAGTAAATTCACCCTGATCTAGACGTTTAATGTATCCTTTGTTAGACAGAGTGATCAAGACATCCGATTCTTCAATCAAGTCCTCATCTTCAAGACTCAATACTTCCCCAACCATCAATTCAGTACGACGTTGGTCGCCAAACTTACGCTTGACTTCGTCTAATTCATCTTTAATGATTTGAGAAACACGTTCTGGTTTAGCAAGAATATCTGCTAAATCGGCAATCAAAGCCAAGAGGTCATCATACTCAGACTGAATCTTATCGCGTTCCAAACCTGTCAAACGACGAAGGCGCATATCTAGGATAGCCTGACTTTGACGTTCAGAAAGCTTGAACTTACTCATCAACTCAGCTTGTGCTTCCGCATCCGTTTCACTAGCACGGATGATACGAATCACTTCGTCGATATGATCTAGTGCAATTAAGAGACCTTCTAAGATGTGAGCACGCGCTTCTGCTTTTTCCTTATCAAAACGTGTCCGACGAACAACCACTTCTTTTTGGTGCTCAATATAAGCATCCAAAATCTGACGAAGAGACAAAATCTTCGGTACACCATTTTGGATAGCCAACATATTGAAACCAAAGTTGGTTTGCATCTGGGTCATCTTGAAGAGGTTATTGAGGATTACATTGGCTGAGGCATCACGCTTGACTTCAATAACAAATCGAACACCTTCACGGTTTGACTCATCACGGACTGCTGTAATCCCCTCAATACGTTTTTCCTGGACCAAACGAACAATATGCTCATGCACCTTTGTTTTGTTGACCATGTATGGAAATTCTGTTACAACGATGCGCTCACGGCCAGTCTTAGTTTCTTCGATTTCAGTACGAGAACGAAGAACAATAGAACCTTTACCTGTTTCGTAAGCCTTATGGATACCTGATTTTCCCATGACAAGGGCACCTGTTGGAAAATCTGGACCAGGCAAGACTTCCATCAAGTCCTTAGTGGTCACTTCAGGATTGTCCATGACCAACTTCACCGCATCAATGGTTTCTCCAAGGTTGTGAGGTGGAATATTGGTTGCCATCCCAACAGCAATACCAGTTGCTCCATTAACCAAAAGGTTTGGAAAACGTGCTGGCAAGACCAAGGGTTCACGTTCATTGGCATCATAGTTATCAACGAAATCAACCGTATTTTTATTGATATCACGAAGCATCTCCAGAGCAATCTTGCTCATGCGTGCCTCGGTATAACGTTGTGCCGCAGCACCGTCTCCATCCATGGAACCAAAGTTTCCATGCCCATCTACAAGCATGTAACGGTAGCTCCACCATTGAGCCATACGAACCATGGCTTCATAGATAGAGGAATCTCCGTGAGGGTGATATTTACCCATGACATCCCCTGTAATACGAGCAGATTTTTTATGAGGTTTGTCTGGAGTAACACCTAATTCATTCATTCCGTAGAGAATCCGACGGTGAACGGGTTTCAAGCCATCTCGAACATCAGGAAGAGCCCGCGCAACGATAACACTCATGGCGTAGTCGATAAAGCTCGTCTTCATCTCCTTTGTCAGATTGACATTCACTAAATTTCTATCCTGCATTAATAAATGCCTCATTTCACTATTAGTAATTAACAATATTATACCATAACATCTTCAATATTTCAGGTATCTAAAACAGCTAAAACGTTTACATCAAGAACTCTAATGCATATCCGTGACAAAGCATTTTAAAAGTGATAGAATTGAAATAACTGGGGAAAACCCTGAATAAAATTAAGGAGATGTTTAGAATAATGACTTCAACTAAACAACACAAAAAAGTTATCCTTGTTGGTGATGGTGCCGTAGGTTCATCTTACGCTTTTGCTCTTGTTACTCAAGGAATCGCACAAGAACTTGGTATTATTGAAATTCCTCAATTGTTTGAAAAAGCAGTTGGTGATGCTGAAGACCTTAGCCACGCGCTTGCATTTACTTCACCAAAGAAAATCTACGCTGCTAAGTACGAAGACTGTGCGGACGCTGACCTTGTTGTTATCACTGCTGGTGCTCCTCAAAAACCAGGTGAAACTCGTCTTGACCTTGTAGGTAAAAACCTTGCTATCAACAAATCAATCGTTGAACAAGTCGTTGCTTCAGGTTTCAATGGTATCTTCCTTGTTGCTGCTAACCCAGTAGATGTCTTGACTTATTCAACTTGGAAATTCTCTGGATTCCCTAAAGAACGCGTTATCGGTTCTGGTACTTCTCTTGACTCAGCTCGTTTCCGTCAAGCGCTTGCTGAAAAAATCGGTGTTGATGCTCGTTCAGTCCATGCCTACATCATGGGTGAGCACGGTGACTCAGAATTTGCTGTTTGGTCACATGCTAACGTTGCCGGTGTTAAATTGGAACAATGGTTGCAAGCAAACCGTGACTTAGATGAAGCTGACCTTGTAGAACTCTTCATTTCTGTTCGTGACGCCGCTTACTCAATCATTAACAAAAAAGGTGCAACATACTACGGTATCGCTGTAGCCCTTGCTCGTATCACAAAAGCAATCCTTGATGATGAAAATGCAGTACTTCCACTTTCTGTATTCCAAGAAGGTCAATATGGTGTTGAGAACGTCTTTATCGGTCAACCAGCTATCGTTGGTGCACACGGTATCGTTCGTCCAGTAAACATCCCATTGAACGACGCAGAAACTCAAAAAATGCAAGCATCTGCAAAAGAATTGCAAGCTATCATTGACGAAGCATGGAAAAATCCTGAATTCCAAGCAGCTTCAAAAAACTAATTTAAATAGTTTTATAGACTAGCCAAAAAGGCTTTAAAATCTGAAAACGCATATTATCAGGCATAGAAAACCTTGATAATATGCGTTTTATTGTAGAAGGATTCATTTCATTTTCTGCTGAAATTCAGTTTTTTTATAGCTTCATTTTATAACATATTGAATCTGGAATAGTACGCTATAATTGCTAAAAATACTCCTAGAAATTAATTAGGATTCCTAATCGTTTTGGTCATTTCTTATTTCATTTCATTCTAAATCGCAAGTAAAAATTTTGCCCCCCTTTTTTCAACCCTCTTTACAAAAAAAGAGCCCATCACACAAGCTAGAAAGCTTGATATGATAGGCTTTTTGTTATTAAATTAACGTACTGTACGGATACGCATTGTGTTTGTACGAACAGCTTCTCCAAGTGGTACACCAGCTACGATAACGATATCGTCACCAGATTGTACAAGACCTGCTTCAACTGCTTTACGTTCAGCAATTTCGAACATATCATCAGTTGAAGATGGAGCATCTGTCAACATTGGGATAACACCCCAGTTCAACATCAATCCACGTTCTGTCAATTCGTCAAATGTCAACGCCAAGATATCAGCATTTGGACGGTATTTAGAAATCAAACGTGCAGTGTGACCTGTCTTAGTAAGAGTTACAACCAATTTAATGTCCATTGAGTTAGTAGCATCTTTAACAGCTGAAGCCATTACTTCTGTCTTAGAGTTACGTTCGAATGAATCTGAGTTCAAACGGCCGTATTCGTTAAGAAGAGTTTGAGCGTTCTTATCGATAGTAGCCATTGTAGTTACTGACTCAAGTGGGTATTTACCGTTTGCAGACTCACCTGAAAGCATTGTAGCGTCAGTTCCATCGATAACAGCGTTAAATACGTCTGATACTTCTGAACGAGTTGCACGAGGTTTTTCAGTCATTGTTTCAAGCATGTTTGTTGCAGTGATAACAACTTTACCTGCAGCATTGACTTTCTTGATGATCATTTTTTGGTAAACTGGAACCATTTCGAATGGTACTTCGATACCCATGTCACCACGAGCGATCATGATACCATCAGCAGCTTCGATAATTTCATCCAAGTTGTCGATACCTTGTTGATTTTCGATTTTAGCGAACAATTGAACATGTCCGTTTCCAGTTTCTTCACAGATTGCACGAACTTCGTTTACATCTTTTGCAGTACGTACGAATGAAATCGCGATGAAGTTGATACCTTGTTCAAGACCAAAGCGGATATCATCGTTATCACGTTCAGCAAGAGCTGGGAAAGGAATTTTAGTGTTAGGGATATTAACACCTTTTTGTTTTGCGATTACACCGTCATTTTCAACTTCAACTTCAAATTCACGAGTTGCATCATCTTTAGCAACCACACGAAGACCAAGTTTACCATCGTCAACCAAAACTTGACGACCAACTTCAACATCATCATAGATATCAAGAGCTCCAGCAACGTTCAATGCAATCACATCACGAGTTGATTTAATTCCTTGTTTAGTTGCAACACGGATTTTTTCACCAGTTGTGTAAGAGTACTCTTTTGCATCTCCTTCAAACAATTCTGTACGGATTTCTGGTCCTTTTGTATCAAGAAGGAAACCAACTTTTTTACCTGCAAGTTTTTCAGCAAGTTTAACAGTTGCCATACGGTCACCTTGTTCTTGGTGGTCACCGTGTGAGAAGTTGAAACGGAATGTGTTAGCACCAGCTTCAATCAATTTAGCAATGTTTTTAGCAGAAGCTTCAACATCCAGTTTTCCACTCCAGTATCCGTCATCACCAAATTTTTTACCACCACGGATCTCTACCGCAGGACCTAAAGTTGCAACGATTTTTACACGTTTGTTCATGATTTTTGTGACTCCTTTATATATATGACCTCTTTGGTCTTATTAACTAAATTATAAATTATGACAAGCTCTTATTCAAGCTAGATAGTTCAAGGTCAGCTTTGTGTGGGTTATTTACCACAATCTTACCATCTGCAGTCAAGCTAAACAATGCCCCTTCTTCTGCAGTGCCAAGAATTGGGTTTTCAACCATTTTCTCATTACGGATACCAACCGCAACACCACCGATACCTTGTTTAAGAAGTTTAACGGCATGAGCACCCATACGTGATGCTAAAACACGGTCACGCGCAGTTGGAGAACCACCACGTTGAATATGTCCAAGTTCTGTCACACGAAGGTCGCTTGTATCTCCAGCTTCTTTCAGTTTTTGACCAAATTCAGCCGCTGACATCACACCTTCTGCCAAGACGATAATGTTGTGTTTTTTACCACACTCATAGCCAGCTTTGATGCTTGCTACGATATCTTCCATCTTGAAACCTTCTTCAGGGATGATGATTTCATCAGCACCAGTTGCAATACCTGCCCAAAGAGCGATATCACCTGCGTTACGTCCCATAACTTCGATAACAAAAGTACGACGGTGACTTGATGATGTATCACGAATCTTATCGATAGCGTCCATAGCAGTAGTAACTGCAGTATCAAAACCGATTGTGAAGTCTGTACCAACGATATCGTTATCGATTGTACCTGGAAGACCGATAGCTGGGAAGCCATGTTCAGTCAAACGCATAGCACCGTGGTAAGATCCATCACCACCGATAACAACTACGCCTTCAATCCCGTGTTTTTTCAATTGCTCAATCCCTTTAAGTTGCCCTTCAAGTTGAGCGAACTCTGGGTAGCGAGCTGAGTGAAGGAAAGTACCACCACGAGAAATGATGTCTCCTACTGAAGCAGCATCTAATGGATGAATTTCACCAGCAACCATACCAGCATATCCATCATAGATACCAAAAACTTCCATTCCTTCTGAAATTGCTTGACGAACAACTGCGCGGATGGCAGCATTCATACCAGGGGCGTCTCCACCACTAGTTAAAACAGCAATACGTTTCATTTGGTTTATGCTCCTTTTTCTTTTAACATTCTTACTGATTATACCACATTTAATTGGAAAATTCTTCTATTTTCCGTAATTTTATCGATAAATCGTTTTCATAACCATTCCATCTAATTGAGCTTCTAATTCATCAGATTTAGCTACAAAATGATGAGGAGATACAATGGTTTTCTGTTCCTCTTCATACCTGATGATGACTGGAATTGGGCCTTTATATTGCTCTAAAATATGCGAAATTTCTTGATCCGATTCATGATTTTTCACTTGAATCCAAAAGCGTTCAGCCACTGCTTCTCTTATTTCCTGTGCAATCATTTGCAGACGGCCATCACGGGACTGGATTTTCCCTCTGATATAGTAGAAGGCTCCTTCTCTTACTTCCTGCCCAACCTGTCGATATAAATCTGAAAAGAGGGTAACATCCAGTTTTTTCTTACTATCATCGACCTGTAAGAAAGCCATATTTTCACCCTTTTTGGTGCGAATAGTTTTAATTTTTTGAATTTCTACCAAGATAATAGAGTGACTATTTTCTGACAAATTTCCAATGGGTGTAATCGGATAAATAGACTTGCTGGCAATAGCTTGTAAGGGATGTTTACTGACTCCTACCCCTAAAAGCTCTTGTTCCATATAGAATTTTTCTTGTTCTGTCCAATCTTCCGATTCCTGCCAACTATAAATAGTATCTCCAAACAAACTTCCTAACTCTTTTACAAATTCAAATAAATTAGATAAATTATTGAATACTTTTTGACGATTTTTTTCAAATGAATCGAAAAGGCCAACTTTTACCAAAGGTTCTAGCAGAGGAAGTTTCAGATAATTCTCAGGTAATTTAGCTATAAAATCTTCAATGTTAGAATAGGGTCTATGTTCAATAATCCAAAGCGCCAAATCCTTGCTTACTCCCTTAATCGATTTCAGACCTAGATAGATGGACTTGTTTGCAATTTTATCGTGATAAGGAATAGTATTGATTGACAGAGGCGCTACTTCAAAGCCTGCTTCAAGGGCATCTGTTAGGTAATCACTGTTGGCAGAATTTAACATGACCTGATAAAAAATGGCTGGATAATGCGTTTTGAAATAGGCCAACTGGAAAGCCAAGGCTGAGTATGCATAGGCGTGTGACCTGTTAAAACCATAACCTGCAAACTTCTCCATGACATCAAAGACCTGCTCTGCCTTTTCCGCAGTATGACCTGCTTTTAATGCTCCCTGAATAAAGGAAGCCCTCATCTCATGCATGGCAGAGGCATCCTTTTTCCCCATAGCTCGACGCAAAATATCGGCTTTCCCAAGACTAAATCCAGCAAAACGCTGAGCAACCTGCATAACCTGCTCCTGATAGAGCATAATGCCGTAGGTTGGAGCCAAAATATCCTCCAGCACTGGATCCAGAACCGTCACTTCTTCCTGACCATGCTTTCTTGCCACAAAATTATTGATATAATCACTTGCACCTGGACGATTTAAAGAAGTAGTTGCTACGACATCTTCAAAACAGACTGGCTGCACACGCTTTAGCAGGCGAATAGCACCAGGTTGCTCAAATTGAAAGATACCTTTTGTATTACCAGAAGCAAAAAGAGCCAGCGTTTCTTTGTCTTCCAAATCGATTTCTTCAATTTTCAGATGAATCCCTTCTGTTTCAGCAAGCAACTCTTGCATTTTCTGGACAAAGGTCAAATTTCGTAGCCCCAGAAAATCCATCTTCAAAAGCCCGCTAGCTTCAACTCCATGAGCATCGTACTGAGTCAGTGGGATTTCGTCACCATGCTTCAGAGGGATGTAGTTGGTCAAATCTTGGTCACTGATCACAACACCAGCCGCATGGACAGAGGTTTGTCTTGGATAGCCCTCTATCTTGCAAGCAATTTCAAAAGCTTTTTGGTATTCTAACTTACTATTGATTTGCTGACGAAACTGGAGATTGCCCTCATAGGCTGACTTGAGATTATCACGAAAACTGATTTTCTTAGTAATTGCAGACAATTCATACTCTGGCACACCAAAACGCTTCAAAACATCACGTAAAGCTTGCTTAGCCCCAAAGGTAGAAAAAGTAACGATCTGAGCCGCATGCTTACTGCCATATTTATTGCCAACATATCTGATAAAATCTGGACGATAAATATCTGGGATATCAATATCAATATCAGGCATAGTATAACGTTCACGATTGAGGAAACGTTCAAAAATCAAATTTTTCTCTACTGGGTCAATCCCTGTAATATCTAAGGCATAGGAAACCAAACTACCAACTGCAGAACCCCGTCCCATGCCCATATAATAGCCATTCGAGCGTCCAAAACGCAACAAATCCCAAACAACCAAGAAATAATCATCAAAGCCCATATCATGAATAACAGCCAATTCTTGGTCTAGACGATTTTGATATTCTTTACTAGTCAACCCCTTCTGAGCTAGCCCCAGTTCAGCACGTTCTCTCAACTCTTCTACTGCTGGTCTAGCTGGATTAAAGCGAGGCAGTTTCAGACTAGTATCCAAGTCATAAGAAATACCTAAAATAAGCTTTTCTAAATTGTCCAAGGCTTGCGGAAAACGTTCTTGGAATAGTTTCTCTAAAGAACTTGCTGATATAAGGACATCTTGTCGTGAGCGTAAGGGAACTTCTCTGAGTGGTAGATTTTCTTTAATCGCTGTTAACACTTGTAGAACTTCTCTATCCCTGCTTTCAAAAGCATTGACCCGATAAAGGGGCAAGATTGGATGATGAAATTCACTGACCGGTGTTTCTGGGTAAACCCCAATATAGTAATCACAGCCTATATTTAGAGACTCAATCTCTTCAAAATAAGGCACAATGACCGCAATATCCTCCAGGTGTTGGGACAGGACTGACCAAGTTTTCTCCCCCTGCATCTTGGCTGTTGAAAGCTTCATCAACTGCTGATAGCCCACACTAGATAGAGCTAAAAAACGCAGATTTACTTCCTGCACATCCACTAAAAGAGTCATTTCAAGCCCTAATAGAGGATGAATGCCGTATTTTTTTGTAATCTCTAGAAAGTCGAAAGCCCCATATAGGTTATCAATATCCATCATAGCCAGATGAGTGTAGCCATAGTCTTTAGCTGCTCTCACATACTTGTCTATCGAAATGACACTCTCCATAAAACTATAGACTGTTTTTGTATCTAGTTGCGCAATCAATTTACCCTTCTCCTCTATCCTTCTCACTTTATTATACCATTTTTCAAAAAGAGAAAGACAAAAGCATCGAATCCTGTCTATATTTTATCCTTAAAGTAAAATTTTTTGAACGAAAAAGGTAAAAATACATTTAAAGAATCAAATGCTCCGGTAATTTTTTTACTTTTTTATCCCAAGAAGTGAATATATCTTTTAAAAGAGAAAGATACGTCAAGTTAACTTATTTTCTATAATAACTTGTTTCAGCTATAGAATAGTACCTGTTTTTCCATATAAATTGTATTCATTATTCTTTAATTAATTTCTTTCTCACTTAATGATTCCCTTTCTCCCCTTTTTTTGATATAATAATCTTAATTATTATTTTACAAGGAGGTTTTATGCGCTTTAATCAATTCAGCTATTTATCACTTCCAAGAGATACTATTTTATGTGATTTAAAAAAGTATGGATTTGATTTACCAGTCAACATTACAAATAAAAAAATGTTTGAAGCGTTTCTTATTCGTTTCTTTTTTAATTATAAGGATATCACCTATCCTCTATCTAGTTTAGCAGTTGATAAAGAAACTGACTTACTGAAATTTTTTCAGTCAGACAAGAATTTAACTGCAGATATTTTTTATACTGTTGCTTTTCAACTTTTAGGCTTTTCTTATTTAGTTGACTTCGAAGACAGTGAAGCTTTTCGTAAGGAAACTGGATTTCCTATTGTATACGGTGACTTGATTGAAAATCTCTATCAGTTGCTCAGTACTCGAACCAAAAAAGGAAATCTCCTGATTGAACAACTGGTAAGCGACGGTCTTATCCCTGAAGATAATACCTACCACTACTTTAACGGTAAGAGCTTGGCTACTTTTTCCATCCATGATGCCATTCGTGAAGTCGTTTACGTTGAGTCTCGTGTCGATACCGACCAAAAAGGGCTACCAGACCTAGTCAAGGTTAGCATTATTCGTCCTCGTTTTGATGGACAAATCCCTGCTATCATGACAGCCAGTCCCTATCATCAAGGAACAAATGACAAGGCTAGTGACAAGGCTCTCTACAAGATGGAGGGCGAGCTTGAAGTGAAGCCTGCTCACAAGATTGAGCTAGAAGAACCTCAACTAAATCTCGTCAAACCTCAAGGTCAAGCTGATCTAGTGTCAGAAGCTGAGGAAAAGCTGACGCACATCAACGCTAGCTATAGTCTCAACGACTACTTCCTTCCACGAGGGTTTGCTAATCTATATGTTTCAGGTGTTGGTACCAAAGACTCTACTGGTTTCATGACTAACGGAGACTACCAGCAAATCGAGGCCTATAAAAATGTTATTGATTGGCTTAACGGCCGTTGCCGTGCCTTTACTGACCACACGCGCCAGCGTCAAGTCAAGGCTGATTGGTCAAACGGAAAAGTAGCAACAACAGGACTTTCCTATCTAGGTACCATGTCAAACGGCCTTGCCACTACTGGTGTAGATGGTTTAGAAGTAATCATTGCCGAGGCTGGCATTTCATCTTGGTACAACTACTACCGTGAAAACGGTCTGGTGACTAGCCCAGGTGGTTATCCTGGAGAGGATTTTGACTCGCTTGCTGAGTTAACCTACTCTCGTAATCTCTTAGCTGGTGACTATATCCGTGGTAATGAGACTCACCAAGCTGACTTGGAAAAAGTAAAAGAACAACTGGATCGCAAGTCTGGTGACTACAATCAATTTTGGCATGACCGCAACTATCTGCTCAATGCTGACAAGGTAAAGGCAGAGGTTGTCTTTACTCATGGTTCTCAGGATTGGAATGTCAAACCACTTCATGTTTACCAGATGTTCCATGCCCTTCCTGCTCATATAAACAAGCATCTCTTTTTCCATAATGGCGCTCATGTTTACATAAACAACTGGCAGTCCATTGACTTCCGTGAGTCCATGAATGCCTTATTGACTAAGAAATTACTGGGACAGGAAACGGATTTCCAACTTCCTACTGTCATCTGGCAGGATAATACCACTCCTCAGACTTGGTTATCACTTGATAACTTCGGTGAGAAAGATAACTTTGAAACCTTCTCACTTGGTCAAGAAGAGCAAGTCATTCAAAATCAGTACTCAGATAAGGATTTTGAGCGTTATGGGAAAACATACCAGACCTTCAATACGGAACTCTATCAAGGGAAAGCCAATCAAATTACTATTGACCTGCCTGTGACCAAGGATCTTCACTTGAACGGTCGCGCTCAGCTCAATCTTCGTATCAAATCCAGTACAAACAAGGGGCTCTTATCAGCCCAACTACTGGAACATGGACAAAAGAAATACCTACAACCTTATCCAGCTGTTTTAAGTGCTAGAACCATTGACAACGGTCGCTATCATATGCTGGAAAATCTCTGTGAATTGCCATTTAGCGCAACTACACAACGAGTAGTGACAAAAGGCTATCTCAATTTGCAAAATAGAAATGATTTACTGTTAGTAGAGGATATTAAAGCAGATGAATGGATGGATATCCAGTTTGAGCTGCAACCAACTATTTACAAGCTAAAAGAAGGAGACACTCTCCGTCTAGTCCTTTATACTACTGACTTTGAAATCACCATACGTGACAATACCGCTTATCACCTAACTGTTGATTTTGAACAGTCTACACTTATCCTACCTTGCCAAAAGGTATAGGCTATCAGACTTTCAATATGGAAGAATTCCAAGGACAAGGTCACTCAAAGACCCATTGACCTTCCTAAAATTAAAAGCTTCCACTTGAACAGTCGAACAAAACTACAACTTGGTATCAACTCCAGTCCAAATAAGAGCTTTTATCAGCCCAACTACTGGATTTTGAACAGAAGATACCAACACCCTTAACCAACATGTGTGACCCTCTATACTACACGCTACCACACCACATGTTGGACAATCTCTGTGAATTACCGTTTAGCGTACATTCACAAGAAGCCGTGACAAAATGCTACCAAAATTGAATGATTCACTGTCATTAAAGAACATCAATGCAGATGAAGTGTTAGACAGCCAATTCATCTGCACCCAACAAGTGACAAGTTAAAAGAAGGAGATGCTCTCCATCTAGTTCTTTATACTACTGACTTTGAAATCATTATACGTGACAATACCGCTTACCACTCGACTGACGATTTCGATCAGTCCACGCTTTCTGTACTTTGTACAAGGAGTAAATTTTATGAATAAATCTGAACACCGCCACCAGCTCATACGAGCACTTGTAACCAAAAACAAGATTCATACTCAAGCTGAGTTACAAGCTCTTCTTGCTGATAATGATATTCAAGTTACACAAGCTACACTTTCGAGAGATATTAAAAGCATGAACCTCTCAAAAGTACGTGAAGAAGACAACTCTTACTACGTGCTCAATACAGGTTCTGTCTCAAAATGGGAAAAACGTCTCGAACTCTACATGGAAGACGCCCTTGTCTTGATGCGCCCAGTTCAACACCAAGTCCTACTAAAAACCCTTCCTGGACTTGCTCAATCCTTTGGTTCTATCATTGATGCTTTGAGCTTCCCTGACGCTATCGCTACCCTCTGTGGCGATGATGTCTGTCTCGTCATCTGCGAAGATGTAGAAGCTGCCCAAAGATGCTTTGAAGACCTGAAAAAATTCGCTCCACCATTTTTCTTTGAAGAATAAAACAAAATTCCGTGTCCTGATTATGGCACGGAATCTTTTTATCTATTTTACTGAGATGGTTTTTCTTTTTTAGTTCGTGCCAATCTCAGGGCACGATTTGGATTGAGACGATTAAATAGTTCTTCCAATTTCTTTTCATTCCAAACATCTGCGGCGGAAACAAAATTGCCATCCGCATCTCGGAAAGATATCGGTTTATCTCCCATATCAGTCTCCTAGTCTACAAATTCAAACTCAAATTTACCAATACGGACCAAATCCCCATCTTTAGCACCACGCGCACGTAGGGCTTCATCAACCCCCATACCACGTAATTGACGGGCAAATTTCATGACTGACTCATCACGATCAAAGTTGGTCATATTGAAGAGTTTCATGAGTTTTTCACCAGAAAGTACCCATGTCGCATCGTCATCACGACTAATTTCAAAGGCTTTTTCTTCCTCGTCAAAACCGTAGTAAGCTTCTTCTTCCATATCTGACTCGTCGTAGAGTAAGAATTCTGGTGTCTTGTCTAACAATTCAGCTGTAGCATCCAAGAGCGTTGCCAGACCTTGCTTGGTCAAACCAGAAATTGGGAAGATTGCTGGTAACTCTTCAAATTCATCGTAGTTTTCAGCTAATTTCTTCTTGAAAACTTCAAGATTTTCCTGACTCTCAGGCATATCCATCTTATTGGCTACAATAATCTGTGGACGCTCCATGAGGCGAAGATTGTATGACTCCAGCTCTTTATTGATAGCTAGATAGTCCTCATAAGGGTCACGGCCTTCACTAGCTGACATATCAATGATATGAAGGATGACACGTGTACGCTCGATGTGACGGAGGAACTGGGTTCCCAAACCAACACCTTGACTAGCACCTTCAATCAAACCTGGCAAGTCAGCTACTGCAAAGGATTCACCTGATTGGGTACGAACCATACCAAGATTTGGCACAATGGTGGTAAAGTGGTAGGCACCGATTTTAGGTTTAGCTGAGGTAATAACACTTAAAAGAGTTGATTTCCCAACAGATGGAAATCCTACTAAACCGACATCCGCAAGGATTTTTAGTTCTAATTGTAACTCACGTTCCTGACCTGGTTCTCCATTTTCAGAGATTTCCGGTGCAGGATTTTTTGGTGTCGCAAAGCGGATATTTCCACGTCCACCACGTCCACCGTGAGCAACGATAAATTCTTGCCCGTGTTCTATCAAATCTGTCAAAACCTTGCCAGTCTCTGCATCACGAACAGTCGTACCTTGTGGCACTCGAACTCTAAGGTCATCAGCACCACGACCATGCATCCCTTTGGTCATCCCTTTTTCACCAGAATCAGCCTTGAAATGACGATTGTAGCGGAAATCCATCAAGGTACGCAAACCTTCGTCTACAACGAAGACCACATTTCCTCCACGACCACCATCACCGCCCCAAGGACCGCCATTAGGGACATATTTTTCACGGCGAAAGGCAACCATGCCATCGCCACCATTACCAGCCTTGACCTTGATCTTGGCTGTATCTAAAAACATACTCATTATTTCTTCTCACTTTAAAAAAGGGCTGGGAAATCCCAGTCACTAAATTTTCTTGAATCTATTTTATAGATTACTGAGGGCACCAATTGCAGTTGCAAAAATTCCCAATAAACTTGCTACTAGCATGATAATCACGATAAACAAGGTTATTTTCTCAAACATAGTTTTTTTACGATTTCCATTATCTCCAAATGCCATTTTTTTCTCCTTCGTTACATTCTATTTTCTATTATCTTAGCATGAATTCAGCTAGTTTTCAATAGTCAGTTGCTACTGGTGCAATAATCCATAAAATGATATAGGCTACAATTCCAGCTCCATAACCAAAAGCAAGAACACCCCATATTACACGAACAATAGTGGGATCCATATCAAAATAATTAGTCACTCCAGCACAAACACCTGCAATCTTTTTATCATGACCACTTCTCATTAATTGTTTTTTCATAGCTGTTCCTCTTTCTATTCTTCATGGTCTTTCCAATAGTCTCTGATGCTGATTAACTGTGTTTTTGAAGCCCTCAGCATTCGTCTAGAGCCTTTTACGGGCACAGCAACCACCTGTTGTGGAAGATACAAAACTGTCTTAAAGATACGCTGACTAACCGTATCATCTTTGGCTAAATCTTTCTCGAAATTATTTGAAATAATGGCATCCAAATAAAATTCATGCACCCGTTTTCCAAAGTTCTCAGCTGAAATCTCATATAATTTCTCTGATAAGCTATGCTCATTCATATCTGGTGTTGCAATTAGAGCCTCTAAAATAGCTCCAGCTAAATCATACTCGCCGTAATACAAGGTACCAAACATTTTATCACTAATAAGATTGTCCAGATACGGATTTCCGTGAGCAATGACAGGCGTCCCACTGGCCAAGCTTTCCAAGTAGGTCAAGCCCTGCGTTTCACTTGTCGATGCAGAGATGAAGAAATCTGCCGCCTTATAGTAAAGAGCTGTCTCACTAGGAGCAATCATACCTGTAAAGATAACGGAGTCTTGAATCTCTAGTTTCTGGGCTTGCTCTTTGAGGTCATCCAGATAAGGCCCATCCCCAGCAACTACCAGTTTCACCTTGTCTTCCTCTCTCAGAACTTCTGCAAAGGCTACTAGTACTACTTGAATATTTTTTTCATAGGAAATTCTGGAAAGACTAAGCAGCATCTTTTCATCATCTTGAATCCCTAGTTTACTACGTAGTTCTTTTAGATTTTCTTGCTTGATTTCTGGACGTTCAAATTTAGCTAATTCAATCCCAGTTGGAATTACCCGCTTTTCAACCCTGACTTTATAGTCAGATAGCAAGTCCCGAACAATCTCACTCGGGCAAATAACCCCATCCACGTCATGAAGGAAACCTCTGACCAGATACTTAACCATACTCGGACGAATCAACATCCCCTTGGCAATATAATGCACATAGTCTTCGTACTGGGTGTGATAGGTATGAATAACTGGAATCTTCAATTCACGCGCAATCCAAATCCCCAACAAGCCTAGAGAAAATTCTGTCTGAGTATGGATAATATCTAGCTGATACTGCTTGGCAATTTCAAGCGCCTTGCTAAAGCCTCTATAGGCAAAGCGGCGATCTTTGAAAGCAAAGAAAGGCACACTTGGAATGCGGATAATTTGCCAATCTTCGTAGCGATTAACATCCTTATCTGTCGTCGTAAAGATAAAAACAGTATGTCCCTGCTTTTCAAGTTCTGTTTTCAAGGTTCGAATACTGGTCGCAACACCAGAAACCTGAGGAAAATAGGTATCTGTAAATAAACCAATTCGCATAGATTACCTCACTTTTTACTTTCTCCCTAAAGCGGCTTGTTTCTCATAAAAGTCCAACCAAATTTGTAACAGATGCTCTTCAGAATACTCTCTAGAAATATTCTTAGCTTTTTCTTTGAGATCTTTTAAGGCAACAGGATTTGCTTGATATTCTAAAATAGCCTCTTTCATCTCTTCTCTATCTGCTGTCCCCCGATAATTTCCCTCCAAAATAACCTTATAGAGATCCAAATCACGTAACATAATCGGAGCTTCACAACTGGCAGCCTCTAAAATAGTCATAGGAAAGAGCTCATTATAACTAGGCAACAAGAAAAGATCCGCTAGGGCATACAATTCACGCATTCGCTCTGGCGACACAATGCCTGGAAATATCAAATTTTCAGGTGGATTATCCATCATTTTCTTGTAGCGTTCATAACCATCTGTCATACCACCAAAAGAGAAACCACCCGCCCAGATAAAGGTAATCTGAGGCAATTCCTCAGCCAGACAGATAAAATCATCAATCCCCTTACGTTTCTGAACTTGACCCGCACCAACTACGATAAACTGATTTTCATCAAGGTCAAATTCTGATCGCAATCGACTTACTTCTTCTTGTGGAAGAGGATGCCATTTTTCCTTGTTGACAAAGTTAGGAATATAGGTCACTTTTTCACGTGGAATACCAGCGGCCACCAAATCCTCTATAAACATAGGATTGACCACCACCAAGTGCTCCATCCGATTGTAAAAAGAAAATACATAGCGTTTAACAATTCCCTTTAAGAAAAATGGAATCTTCAAACTCCCCTCAAGTGTATCAGGTAAGAAATGCACATAGCCAATTTTTCTCCCTGAGCGTTTCTTTTGGAAGGTTGATAAATAATAGGGGAAATCAATTGTATGAAAGTGAGTCACATCTGCCTCGATTGGAAGATTTTCAGTAACAATCAATTGGTCCTTAGCATCACGGTGAAGAAGACGAACTAATTCACGGTAGGCACCTGAAACTCCTTGTCCTGCTACTTTCTCACTTGAACTCAACATATTGATTCGTAATTTCTTTTTTTCCATAACTACTATTATATCATTTTCTCTGAATAAAATCAGCAAAAGAAAGGAGAGACTAGAGGAAAAGAGGGGAAATTTCCTCGCTTTTCCAATGGTCTCTCATATACTTTTATCTGTTTACTTAATACCTAGCGCAATGCGTGCATAGCGACTCATTTTTTCAACGGTCCAGGCTGGATACCAGACTAATTTAACCTCAGTATCAGTTACTTCTGGAACCTCTGTCATGGCATCATAAATCTGGTCCGTCAAAAGGTCCGCTAGGGGACAACCCATAGTTGTCAAAGTCATATCAATCTCTGTTTGTCCTGTGTCGCCGTCAAAACGAATCTCATAAATCAAACCAAGATTAACAATATCAATCCCCAACTCAGGGTCGATGACTTCTTCCAAGGCTGATAAAATTCGTGTTTTGATAGTTTCGATTTGTTCTTCTGTATAAGCCATATTTATCCTCACTCTTAGTCTTCAATAAAATCACGAAGCGGTTTGCTGCGACTTGGTTGGCGTAGTTTTCTCAAAGCTTTAGCCTCAATCTGACGAATACGCTCACGGGTTACGTTAAAGACTTTCCCCACATCTTCAAGGGTGCGCATTTTCCCATCATCTAGTCCGAAACGTAGACGTAGAACATTTTCTTCACGATCTGTAAGAGTATCCAAGACCTCATCCAACTGCTCACGCAAGACGATACGAGTTGTATAGTCCACTGGATTTTCAATCACTTCATCTTCGATAAAGTCCCCAAGATGGCTATCATCCTCTTCACCGATTGGTGTTTCAAGCGATACTGGTTCTTGGGCAATCTTCAAGATTTCACGCACCTTATCAGGGGTCATATCCATACGTTCAGCAATTTGTTCTGGCGTTGGATCTTGTCCCAATTCTTGAAGGAGATTACGTTGTTCACGAACCAATTTATTAATAGTTTCAACCATGTGGACTGGGATACGGATGGTACGAGCTTGATCCGCAATAGCACGAGTGATGGCCTGACGAATCCACCAAGTTGCGTAAGTTGAGAACTTGAATCCTTTAGAATAGTCAAACTTGTCAACTGCCTTCATCAAGCCCATGTTTCCTTCTTGAATCAAGTCAAGGAACTGCATACCACGGCCGACATAGCGTTTGGCAATGGAAACAACCAAACGAAGGTTGGCTTCCGCAAGACGTTGTTTAGCTTCGATATCGCCAGCTTCAACTGCTAGTGCCAATTCTTTTTCCTCTTCATTGGTCAAGAGAGGAACGACACCAATTTCTTTCAAGTACATACGGACAGGGTCGTTTACCTTAGCCGAAGTTGAACCAATCAAGTCCTCGTCGCTGAGTTCTGGCTCTTCTTCTGCACTAAGAACACGCGCACTTGGATTCCCTTCGTTATCTGTGATTGAAATCCCTGCATCCTGAATCCGTTGCAAAAGATCTTCTATCCCATCAGCATCCAAGGTAAAAGGAATGACTAGACTAGCATTAATTTCATCGTCTGTTGCTGTCCCTTTTTGCTTATGATTGCGGATAAATTCTGCTACTTGTACGTCAAATGTTGTTACTTCTTTTTGTTTTGTTGCCATTATTACTCCATTCTTCTCTTTTGGGAAATTAAACGTTCCAATTCTTCTAGGGCTGTGTCGGTATCTCCTACATGGCTAGCTTCCTGCACCTTCTTTTTGATTCTCATATTGTCCTGATTCAAGAGAGCCTTGTTTCGAGTCATCTCTACTTCACTAAGTTCCTGCGGTGACATCTCAGCAGGCAAATCCTGAGCTAAGACTTGGTACCAAGCTCTTTCAACTTCCTCTGTCTGTTCTGCTAGAACTTCTGGAGGAAGATTGCCATACTGGCCAAGCAAGTCATATAAGACCTGAAATTCAGGTGTGTCAAATGCAAAATCTTCTCTCAAACGGTAATCATTCAAAACAAGAGGGGATTCCATCATTCGATAAAGTAGATGGGATTCTGCCCTCATAATAGCCGATAACTGCTTGGTGACAGGCATGGTGATTGGCGTCGGTCTAGAAATCCCTTCCATGCGATTCTGTCTTTGTGCCTGTCGACTCTCATTAACAATCTGCTCAATCTGGACATAATCAAAGGACGCCAGACTGTCAGCTAAAATATGAATATAGCTGTTTTGAGCAGTAATAGACTTTTCTTGAACAATCAAGGGAGCTATTTTTTCAATAAACTCAATCTGAGCCTGCAGATTTTCACTATTTTCAGGCTTGTACTGGTGAATGTAAAACTCAATCGGACTAATACGAGTTTTCGTTAATAGATAGGCCAAATCTTCTGGACCATTTTTTTGTAGATACTCATCTGGATCCAAGTTATCAGGCATGCTAACGATTTGCACAGGCATATCGCCAATTTCATCCAAGGCTTTCAATGTCGCAGCCTGTCCAGCCTTATCGCCATCGTAAACAAGAACCAACTTCTTGGTTAACCTTTTCAGATGCTCAACATGCTCTCGACTCAAGGCCGTTCCCATAGACGCCACAGCATTTTCGATTCCAGCCCGATAGGCTGCAATAACATCCATGAACCCTTCCATGAGGTAAATCTCACTGGCTTTACCAGAAGATTTTTTTGCCCTATCCATATGATATAATTCGTAACTTTTGTTAAAAATTGCAGTCGATCTACTATTTTTATACTTAGAAGTTTGTGAATCCGTTTTCTGCCAGATACGACCTGAGAAGGCAATGACCTTTCCCTGATCATTTGTAAGGGGAAACATAATGCGATTGTGAAAGGTGTCTACAAATTGATTGGCATCAGAGAGATAAAACAGTCCTGAATCTAGAAAATCCTCATCACGATACTGAGCAGACAAACGTTGATAGAGATAGTTTCGTTCTGGAGGTGCTAAACCAATCCGAAAATGCTTGAGGACTTCATCTGTCAAACCACGCTGATAGAGGTAGTTTCTAGCCTCTTCCCCCATGGTCGTTGTCATGAGAATAGCATGATAAAATTTGGCAGCATCTTCGTGCATATCATAAAGAGCTTGGTGAGGCGAGGCTGGCTTCTGCTCACTATAAAGCGGTTTTTCCACCTCAATCCCGACACGCTGACCTAAGATTTGGACAGCCTCCATAAAGGGAACCCCTTGGTACTCCTCGATGAATTTAAAGACATCACCTGAGCGACCACAACCAAAACAGTGATAAAACTGCTTATCCTCTACGACGTTGAAAGAAGGTGTTTTTTCACCATGAAAAGGACAGAGCCCTAGATAGTTCCGTCCTGCCTTTTGTAAAGAAATCACATCTCCTATGACTTCCACAATGTTGGCATTGTTTTTGATTTCTTCAATGACTTGTTTGTCAACCATACACAATACCTCCATGTTATCATAGTTTACTTTATATAGTATACTTTATTTCAGAAAAAAAGTAAACCATTTCACTCGTTTTCCCTACTTTATTCAAAGAGGGTAACTTCTCAAAGTAACTTCCACTTTGCTAGCCGAAGTGGAAATTAGTCTAAAACGGATTTTTATGGTGGAATTAAGTATGAGACGTTTGAGTTAGAAATGAGGTCTACTATGACAAAACATAAACACCTTACCCTTTCAGACCGTAATGATATCCAATTAGGCTTAGAGCGCGGTGAAACCTTCAAAGCTATTGGACAATCCATTCTAAAAGACCCGACCACTGTCTCCAAAGAAGTCAAACGAAACAGACAAGTCCGAGAGTCTACGTGTGATAACCTTCCTTGCCCTTTACTCGATAAGGCTCCCTTTGTCTGTAATGGTTGCCCTAAAAGAAGACAGAATTGTGGCTATAAGAAGATTTTATACCTCGCTAAACAAGCTCAAAAACAATACGAACAAACTCTTGTAGAAGCTCGTGAAGGAACTCCTCTCAATTCCAAGACCTTCTGGGACATGGACAAAGTCATTTCTGAGGGTGTTAAAAAGGGACAACACATCTATCATATTCTCAAAACTCACAATCTTGATGTCAGTTCCTCAACCGTCTATCGACACATCCGAAAAGGATACCTATCTATCGCTCCTATTGACCTAGCCAGAGCCGTTAAATTCAAAGAAAGACGGAAAAGTAAGCTACCTTCCATCCCTAAAGAAGCTAAAAAAGGCCGTTCCTATGAGGATTTCCAAAACTATTTAGTCCTTAATCAACTAGACTCTTGGCTGGAAATGGACACAGTTATGGGCAGGATGGGAGGTAAAATCCTACTTACCTTCAACCTGTCTTTCTGTAACTTTATCTTTGCTAGACTTCTGGATAATAAAACTGCCCTTGAGGTTACCAAATACCTCTATGATATTAAGAACACTCTTCACCAAGCTGACAAAGATTTCTTCCAACTTTTTCCTGTCATCCTGACAGATAATGGTGGAGAGTTTGCCAGGGTCGATGATATCGAAATGGATGTGCGAGGAGAGAGTAAACTCTTCTTTTGTGATCCTAATCGCTCTGACCAGAAAGGGAGAATTGAGAAAAATCACACACTAATTCGTGACATTCTACCTAAGGGAACTTCCTTTGACAATTTAACTCAAGAAGATATCAATCTCGTCTGCTCTCATGTCAACAGTGTCAAACGTGCTGCTTTGAATGGAAAGTCAGCCTATGAGCTCTTTGACTTTACCTATGGAGAAGAGATTCCTAAGCTTCTAGGTATTTCTAAAATACCTGCAGAAGACGTCTGTCAGTCTTCTAAATTACTCCAACATAAGTTCTAAAAACTAACCTTTAACCGCATTCAAACGTCTCACACTAACTTCCACCATAGCGGAACTTAATCTGAAACGCTTTCAGATGAGGGGATTTTGTGCGCTCTTTTTTTCGATTCATTTTGGCTACAAAAGCGATGAAATCAAGCATGATTAAAACCAGTGGAACTTACCCTGACACGGATTTCCACTGGTTTTTAGGATTTTTATCAGACTAACTTCCACTTGGAGTAGCAGTGGAACTTAGTTTGGGAATTTACCTTTATTCAAAGAGTTGATAATAATCAGAGATTTTCATTTTTGCCTTTTCTTCTTGGTTCAAATCTTGGATAATCCGTCCTTCTTTCATGACAATTAAACGATTGCCATATTTGAGAGCATCTTCCATATGATGGGTAATCATAAGGGCTGTCAGCTGATCTTTCTTAACAAATTCATCTGTCAATTCCATCAAAGCAACACTAGTCTTTGGATCAAGGGCAGCAGTATGCTCATCTAACAGGAGTAATTCAGGTCTCTTCAAGGTTGCCATCAAGAGACTCAAAGCCTGTCTTTGCCCACCTGATAAGAACTCGATCGGTGTATTCAAATGTCTCTCAAGACCATTCCCTACTTTTTCAATGGTTGCCTGAAACTCATCCTTATAGCTAGTCAAGCGTCGTGGTAACAATCCACGCTTTTCACCACGAAACTTGGCAATTAAAAGATTTTCAGCCACCGTCATACGGGGAGCTGTCCCCATCTTGGGATCTTGGAAAACACGAGACAGATACTTAGCTCGTTTCTCTGGTGAAAACTTGGTAACATCTTCACCTAAAATACGAATAGTCCCACTGGTTAAGGATAAGGTTCCTGCAATAGTGTTAAAGAGAGTTGATTTCCCAGCCCCATTTCCACCTAAAATCGTGATGAAATCCTGTTCAAAAATTTCTAAGGAAACATCATTTAAAATAATCTTTTCTTCATCAAAGCCATTTTTAACAACTTTGGTTGCATTTTTTAATTCTACAATTGCTGTCATTTGCTTAACTTGGCTCCTTTCAAGATTGTTTGCTTAAATGTAGGAATCATGAGGCAGACTGCTAAAATCACGGCACTGTACAAACGAAGGTAGCTTGTGTTAAATCCAAGCGCAATAACTGCCCACACTAAGAATTGATAGGCGATAGAACCCACAACGATGGCAACCAAGCGCTCTGCCAAACTCAAACTCTTGAAAATAACTTCCCCAATAATCAAACTTGCAAGACCTACAACGATAACCCCTATTCCTCGAGATACATCAGCATAGCCTTCTTGCTGGGCAATGAGAGCTCCTGCAAGGGCAATCACACCATTTGATAAGACCAAACCCATGAGCTCCATGCGCCCAGTATGAATTCCAAAACTTCTAGCCATATCAGGATTGTCACCTGTAGCAATATAGGCTTGTCCGAGTTTGGTGTCCAAGAAAAAGAGCATGAGAGCAATGACAAGACTGACAAAGATAAGACCTGTCAATAGTTGGTTCAAATCTGAAGTAAAAGGCAAGACATCCTGAATTTGCTTGGTTCCAAGCAGTCCTAAATTTGCACGTCCCATAATCAATAGCATGATAGAGTGACAGGAAGTCATTACCAAAATCCCTGAGAGCAAGGTTGGGATCTTCCCTTTTGTATAAAGAAGTCCTGCTGCCATTCCAGCCAAACAACCTGCTCCAACAGCAACAAGAGTCGCTAAAAAGGGATTTACACCTTTGGTTATCAGAGTGACAGCAACAGCTCCCCCAAGAGGGAAAGAACCTTCTGTCGTCATATCTGGAAAGTTCAAAATCCTAAATGTCATAAAGATCCCCAGACCTAAAATAGCCCAGACAAATCCTTGAGAAATAATAGATAATATCATCTGTTTCTTAACCTTTTCTATATGATTTCTATTGTAAAAAATTGGAGGAGATGTCCCCAACTCCTCCATTACAGATTATTCAATCACTTGTCCTGCTTCTTTGAGAACAGACTCAGGAATAGTAATACCTAACTCTTGTGCCAATTTTTTATTGATTACTGATTTACCAGTTGAAAAGACATTAACTGGAGTATCAGCTGGTTTTGCACCTTTCAAGACTTGCGCAATCATTTTACCAGTTGCCACACCAAGGTCGTGTTGGTCAACTACAACTGATGCCAAACCACCAACTTCTACCATGGCAGTTGCGCTTGGGTAAATTGGTTTTTTAGCTGATTTGTTGCTTGATACAACAGTTGAGAAGGCTGAAGCAATAGTGTTATCAATTGGAACCCAGATAGCATCGACCTTGCTAGTCATAACGTTGACTGTTGAAGCAATTTCATTTGTTGAAGGAACCGCAAATGTTTCCACTGTCAAACCTGCTTTTTCAGCATAAGCCTTAAATTCTTCGACCTGTGTTTTTGAATTGTCTTCGCTACTTGAGTAAAGAGCTCCGATTGTTTTCACATTTGGTGTTAGAGCCTTGATGAGTTCAACTTGTTGTTGAGCTGGATTGTGGTCAGACACCCCTGTAATGTTGCCACCTGGTTTTTTCAAATCTTTAACCAAATTAGCACCAATTGGGTCTGTAATAGCAGCCATGATAACCGGTAAGTCTTTTGTGGCGCTAGCCAAACCTTGAGCAGCTGGTGTTGCAATACCAACCACAAGGTCATTGCCATTTGCAACCAATTGTTTACTCATTGTCGCAACCTTACTTTGGTCACCTTCTGAGTTCATAAAATCGATTTTAACTTGGTCATCTTTATAACCTTCTTCTGAAAGTCCATCTTGAATTCCTTTATAAATCAAGTCAAGAGATGGATGGCTGACAAACTGAAGGACACCAACTTTGGCAACTTTTTTCTCATTCTTAGCTTCTGGTTTATTCATTGAAGAGTAAATCAAACTTCCTGCTACTAAGACTGCTAATGCAGCGATAATTCCAATTAAACGTTTATTTTTCATTCTATTTCTCCTTTTTATTTCTTTAAAATACTTCACTTATCTAAACAAGCGACGCCATCGTTTTCTTTCCATACTAACCTCCAGCAAAAAAAGTCCTCACACAAAAAACTTGTGTGAGGACGTCAATGCGCGGTGCCACCTCAATTATAGGGAATTTCCCTATCGCTCTGTCTCGCAATAACGAGATGCACTGTAAGGTGTGCTCACCGAATTTTTATGATTTCAAATTCTAAATAACATTCAGCCCAATTTTCATCATCGCCACTTATCTGTTTTCAGCTACCACAGACTCTCTAAAAAGTTTGTATGATTACTTTTCTGAATGGTTAAATTATATCATTTTTCAACTACTTGTCAAGACTCTTTGAGAATTTTTTTGAAATATTCAAAAACTTCCCCTATAGAAAGGAGGAAGTTTGATAGGTATCAGCCTGAATTACGCAAGCCTGTCGCAATTCCGTTGATGGTTGTATGGATTAATTTTTCTTGATCGCTTGACAATTCTCCTCGACGTTGTCGTTTAATCAACTCCAACTGGATATAGTTGAGGATATTAAAGTATGGCATACGGTAATCCAAACTTGCTTTCAGATATGGATTTTCAGCTAATAATTCGTCATATCCTTCAATCTCTAGGATAACATTTTTAGTTAATTGCCATTCGTCTAAAATAGTATCATAAATAGCTTTCACTTGATCATCTTCACATAACTTAGCATATTCAAAAGCAATATTCATGTTAGATTTTGACAAGACCATGTCTACATTTGAAAGGAGAGATTGGAAGAAAGGCCAATTTTGGTACATATCTCGTAAGATAGCGATATTTTCTGGATTTTTATCGATAAATTCCTTGAAGCTTGATCCAACCCCATACCAGCCAGGGAACATGACACGGCTTTGCGACCATGAGAAGACCCAAGGAATAGCACGCAAACCACCGATTTCTGTAATAGTCTTACGAGCAGCTGGACGAGAACCGATATTAAAGCTGGAAATGGCCTTAATAGGACTTGACTCAAAGAAATAATCATAAAAATGTTCATTCCCAAAAACTAGGTCTCGGTAAATATCATAACTACGATCCACTACTTGATCCATAATAGCCTCATAGCGATTTGAGGTATTAGTATCACTCTTCCACTGAGTAATCATGCGGTTAATGGCTGCTGAAACCAACATTTCAAGGTTATAATAGGCAGCATCTTTGTTACCGTATTTATTGCCAATTACTTCACCCTGCTCCGTCAAACGGATACGATCCTTGATAGACTTGAGCGGTTGAGAGGTGATGGCTTCATAAGTTGGTCCACCACCACGACCGACAGTACCACCACGACCATGGAAGAAGGTAACCTTAACGCCAAATTCATCTCCAATAGCAGTCAATTGTTGTTGAGCCTTGTAGAGGGTCCAACATGATGATAAGTAACCACCATCTTTATTACTATCAGAATAGCCAAGCATGATTTCTTGGTAGTTATTGCGTGAAGCAATCCATTTTTTGGCAAGACCAAGAGAAAGGTATTCTCTCATGGTTTCTTCCGAGTGGTCCAAGTCCTCGATTGTTTCAAAGAGAGGAACGATTTGGACACGGGCTCTTTCTTTATCAACTAGTCCTACTTCTTTTAGTAAGATAGCCAATTCCAGCATGTCTGATACGCTGGTTGCATGTGAAATAATGGTCTGACGAATAACATCGTCACCCAACTTATCTTTCAAATTACGAGCAGCCTTGAAAATGGCCAATTCTTTTTCAAGTAACTCCGATTTTTCAACGTGAGTAGCCGAAAGAATGCGTGGATCTTCTTCTAATTCTTTCAAGAGAAGCTGGCATTTTTCTTCTTCACTTAGTTCGCTATAACGCGAATGAATTCCTGCTGATTTCAAGAGTTCTGCTACGCAGGCCTCATGAACACTAGAATCTTGACGCATGTCAATAGATGCCAAATAGAAACCAAAAATTTCAACTGCTTGAATCAATTCAACAAAATCACCAGAAATCAGTGCTTCACCCTTGTTTTCCAAGAGGGAATCACGGATAGTAACTAAGTCCTTATAAAAGTCATTGGCTGTTTCATAGCGAGCTCCAACTTCTTTATCTTCAATAAGATAGGCTTTTGTTGCTTGAATTTTTGATTGAATATCAAACAAAGCGCGACGATACAGCTCTTTTTCACGATAAATTGAGTTATCCTTAGATTGACGAGCCATTTCTCTGACTTGCTTGCTGACATTGACAATACTAGTTGAGAGAGAGAACTCACGATAAAGTTGATAAATCTTTTCATCGTAGTAGTTCATGATGACTTCACACTGTGTCATGGCAGATTTCTTCAAGGTATCTGCTGTAACAAAGGGATTCCCATCACGGTCTCCACCAATCCACATTCCCATGGTAATTGGTTTAGGATGTTTCAACTCCAAACCGTGTTTTTTAGCCAGACGCTTGTACTCAGCAGTCAAATGAGGAACTGCTTTCAGGAATGAACTATTGTAGTATTCCATAACATTCGTGATTTCATTGGTCACTTTCAATTTCTTTTCACGAATCATATCTGTCTGCATGATAATCTCAATGTAACGACGGAGATCATTATGCCATTTTTCCTTATTAATCAAGCCTAATTTCACATCACGATACTTACGCAAGAGGGTGTGGATATGGTTAGTCAAATCCAGCATACTCTTACGTTGCACTTGTGTTGGATGGGCTGTCAAAACAGGGACAACATTCAAATGTTCTAAAATTTCAACCGCATTTTCTTTTTCTGCAACCATTTTAATCGTTGCTGACAACTTACCAAGATAATCTTGATCGATATTATTTTGATGGTTGATTTCATAGGCCAAATCCACGTCTTCTGAAATATTAATCAAAAGAGGTAAGATAGAGAAATAGCGTGAAATATAAGCCATTTCATCATTTGTCAGACTAGTAACTAATTGGTTCAAGCCTTGATAATCTTCTTGAGTTGACAATTCTTTCAACTGCATGATTTTTTCAAAAGTCTCTGGAGCAAGCATATTTTTAGTAATATCTTCTAACAATTCTGTTAAAATCAATACTTCTTCTTGCACGACAGCTTTATTACTATAGTTTTCTAATTTTTGAAGAGACATAGGTAATCCTTTCCACTATCAACTCTACATATAGTGTGATGAGTGAGTTTCTAACTCCTCATATAATTGGGCACGTTTTTCACTTGCATCAATATTCAAGACAAAGGCGATGGCTACAGACAAGACCAGGAGACTGTTCCCTCCTTGCGATAGGAAAGGGAAGGTTACTCCAGTTGAAGGAATAATACCAGAAATTCCACCGATATTGACAAAGACCTGTACCAACATCATCCCCCCAACCCCAATCGCCATCATGGAATTAAAAGGATTCTTAGCACGAATTCCCACCAGAATAATTCGTAAAATAAGGAAAAAGACAAGTGCCAAAATCAAGCTGGCTCCTACAAAGCCAAATTCTTCAATGACAATTGAAAATACAAAGTCTGTATGGGCCTCTGGTAGATAGCCACGTTTTTCGATTGAATTTCCTAAACCTAGACCAAACCAGCCACCATTGACCATGGCAAAGTAAGAATTTGCAAGTTGGTGGCCTGCTCCTGCCAAATCGGTAAAGGGATTAAAGTAGGCACTGAAACGCTTAGCCACATATCCAAATACTGGAACTTTTAAAAACTTATCAACCCCTATCATATCAATAGCTGTTAAGGAAAGGGCGGAAACGCCAAACAAAAGACCGATAAAGGCTACAAACCAGCGATGAGCAATCCCACTAACTGTATACATAATCAAGGCAACCAAAGCTAGGATAGTAGCATTCCCCAAATCTGGGAAGATAGCCAAACTTCCTATCATGACCAAGAGGACAAAACGCCAATCATTAAAAGCACGAGGAATCCATTGATTTTGAGTTAAAACTTGGAAATCATAAACAGCAATTTCATCCTGTTGTTTTGAAAAACGTTGGGCCAAGTACCAGACGATAATAATCTTCAAATACTCAGCTGGCTGAATGGTCAAAGGTCCTACTGATATCCAACCATAGGCTCCATTAACTGGCGTACCAATTAAGCGAGCCAAAGCTAATAGAATTAGCTCAACAAACATAACAATAAATAAAAGTCGTTCTTTTCTTAAAAAATTCAGTTTCAGCTTATATATCAAGGCAATCAATATTAAACTAAAGCCCCAAAATATTCCCTGACTTCGAACTAATTGCAGGGCACTTTTACCTTCTTCGATAAGAATAGCACTGGTTGTAGAATAAACTACAATCAAGCCCAAAATAGATAAAAGTAAATAAGGAACTAGGATAGAATAGTTTAATAGGTGCCTCTTACTAATCTTCATAGTATCACCAATCTAATGAGAACAAAAGAAATTATTCCCAAATTCCGTTTATTTTCTAGTTTTGATTGCTATTATACCATTTTTTCCGAAAGAAAAAAACTCTTATCCTTAAGATAGAAGATTTTCTCATAAGAAAAAGAGCACTTGGCTCTTTTCTGTTTTATTCTTTTGATGAACTACTTGAGCTTGAATCTCCACCGCCGATATATTGGGTAAAGATATTTTGGAAGGCTTGGTCTTTGACCTTGATATTAGCTGCTTGCAATTCTTTTCCGATAATACTTTGAACAAATGTTGCATCGTTCTGTTTTTGAGTTAAGATAACCGTTTTTAATTTTTCTTTATAATCATCGATATTAGATGATTTTTCTGTTTTCTTAGTGAGTTTTACAATGTAATATTGGCTACTATAGGCTTGTGTGCCAGTGGCTTTAATCACATCAGAAACACCATTTACATCTAAAGCAAAAGTAGCTTTTTTAACTTGTTCTGGTACTTCTGTTGAAGCAGAATCAAAGGTGATTTCTCCACCATTCGCTTTAGTTTTCTCATCAGTTGAGTTATCTTTGGCTAATTGAGCGAAATCTGCGCCACTTGCCTTGGCTTTTTCAAGAATTTCTTTCGCTTTATCCTCATTATCAAGACGAATGATTTGAGCAGTTACATCTGGAGTGTACTCATCAAAGGCCTTCTTGTAAGCATCATCTGTCAATTCAGCTTCTGCTGCTTTTTTAACTGCCAACTCAACTAATTTACTTGTACGAATTTGAGCTTTACGTGTTTCAAGGGTCATACCTGCTTGTGACAAGACACGTTGGTAGTTCTCACCATATTGTTTTTCTTCTTCGGCAATAGTATCGTTGACTTCTTTGTCATCTACTTCTGAGCCATATTGTTTCTCAAATACTTTTTGGATGGTCAAGTTCAACAACACTTGTTGAGCTGAAGGATTGCTCTTCACTTGCTCATAAAACTGATGTTCTGTGATGACATCCCCTTTCATGCTGATAAGGTCTGCTCCTTCTGAACCTTTCGAACAAGCTGCTAAAGTTGCTACTGATAATAGTGTAATGGCACCTGCCAATAGTTTTTTCTTCATGTCTACTCCTTTTAGATAAGTGTTACCCTATCTATTTTACTATATTTTCTTAAATTATTCTGAAAATCATTCGCTAATAGGCAATTGAACATCTGCTACATTTTTACGAAGCATGAGAATACCATCTCCTAAAGGTACTAATGTTGCAGTGAGTCCTGGATTGTCTAAGGTTGCATCAAATAGTCTTTGAAGGCCTCGATAAATGGTTCTCTGGCCACGACGGACTTCCATAATGTCCTTGGCAACATCACCACCTTGGAAAATATCATCCAAGACAACCACACCACCAACTTCCAAGTGTTTGAGGATTTCTGGCAAAAAGACGATGTATTTAGACTTGGCAGAATCCATAAAGACGAAATCATAGGACTCTGTCAAGGTAGATAAGACATCTACCGCATCTCCCTCTAGGAGTGTAATTTGCTTGCGACTGTCAAACTGAGCGAAATTTTCCTTGGCAAATCCAATCATCTCTGGATTGCGGTCAATAGTTGTAATCTTAGCATTTGGCGCATGTTCCGCCATCAAGAGGGCTGAAAACCCGATGGCCGTCCCAATTTCCAGAATGTTTTTAGGCTGCATGGTTTCCATGAGAAAACGGAAATAAGCAACCGTTTCATGGGGAATGATGGGAATATTTTCCTTACGGGCAAAGTCTTCCAATTCTTTCAAAGAGCCTGTGACTTGCTTTTGACGCTGACGCATCAAGTCCACAATTTCTTCCTTGACAACAGGGCGACGCATGTTATGGTTGGCATTTTTACTATATGATTCAACCATCTTATGCCAATCCCAATTTTTCAACAAGGGCTTCAAACTCATTCAAACGACGTTCAAAGACTGCAAAGGCATCGTTGAGATAGTCTTCCTTCTCCATATCAACACCAGCTTTTCTCATGACATTAAGTGGATAGTCAGACTTGCCTGCCTTGAGGTAGTCGATATAGCGGTCACGATCCTCTTGACTACCATGAACAATCTTTTCAGCTAGGGCTGAGGCTGCTGCAAAACCTGTTGAATATTGATATACATAGTAGTTATAGTAGAAGTGTGGAATGCGTGCCCACTCGTATTGGATTTCAGGATTGTCTTCCTTACTCAAACCATAATACTCTTGGTTCAAATCTGCGTAGAGTTTATTTAAGAAATCACTTGTCAAGACTTCACCATTTTGATCCGCTTGGTGAATGGCGTGTTCAAACTCAGCAAATTGAGTTTGGCGGAAAACTGTTCCACGGAAACCATCTAGGAAGTTATTGAGAATAGCAAAGCATGTTGCATCGTCTTCCACTTCTTCCAACAATTTCTCCGTTAAGATATTTTCATTGGTCGTTGAGGCAATCTCAGCCAAGAAGATAGAATAATCCCCGTAAACATAAGGCTGCGTTTCACGAGTATAGCTGGAATGCATACTGTGACCTGTCTCATGGACAAGGGTAAAGAGATTGTCTAGATTGTCCTGCCAGTTAAGGAGCATAAAGGCATTGGTATCGTAAGAACCACCAGAGTAGGCCCCTGAACGCTTGCCTTGGTTTTCGTAAACATCAATCCAACGCTTGCTGAAGGCACGTTTAACACGGCTCAAATAATCCTCACCCAAGACTGCCAAGGCTTCTTCTGCTTTTTTCAAGGCTTCTTGGTAGGTAAAACTATATTCAACAGATGAAAGCGGTGTATAGACATCGTACATCTTGAGGTCTGAAATTCCCAAAATCTTTGAACGAAGCTCAAGGTAACGATGCAAGAGAGGCAAATGCTTGCGAACTGCTGCTACCAAATTGTCATAAACACTTTCTGGAACAAAATTTGCCGCTAGGGCTGCATGACGAGCACTCTTGTAGTTGCGAACTTTTGCACGATAGTTTTGAACCTTAACATTTGTTTGCAAGGTTTTAGCATAAGTATGTTGGAATTGCTCATAAGTTGCATAAAGAGCTTGATAAGCATCTCGGCGAACTTCACGATTTTTAGACTCCATCAAACGCATATAAACGCCATGTGATAATTGTACTTCGTTACCATCTTCATCTTTAACAAATGGAAAGACGATATCTGCATTATCTAAAATAGCGAAGGTTTCACTTGCTGAACCAAAGATTTCACCAGCTCCAGCTAATAATTCTTCTTCTCGTTGTGATAGAACGTGTTCCTTGCCTTGCAAAAGCTTGTCAAAATAGTGTTGATAAACCTGCAATTTTGGCTGAGCTTCTAAAAAGTCAGCATACTGCTCTTCACTGATTTCCATAAATTCAGGTTCATAGAATGAAAAGGCTTGGTCTAGCTGGCTATAGAGAGTCATGGCCTTGGCATAGTACTCTTGGTACTTGGCTTCACGTGTGTCTTGGTCATTCTTCATATGAGCATAAACGTAAAGCTTCTCCATCTGGCGTTCCATTTCAAGAGAAAATTCAGTGATTTCTAGAAGGCTATCCGCACTATCTAGGAGATGGCCTTCATACTGGGCTACTGTCTCCAATTGTTCTGTTAAATCTTTTAAGGCTTCTTCCCAAGCCTGGTCAGTGGGGTAGATCGTTGATAGATCCCATGTATCTTTTTCATTTATTTCATTTCTTTGTAATACCATTAGATTCCTCCATCCTTTCTATTCTACCATATTTTTCAAGAAATATTGCTGATAAAAGGCTGGTGGATAAAGCATTTGCCAATCATTTTGAGGATTTTCTTGATAATAGGTATAAAAGTGCTGATAATAGCTAGTCAAGTCTTGGTCAATCTGGAAAAATTTGCCCACTATTGGTCGAATTTGTGGATACCATTCTTTTAGTCCATAAGTCAGGAGATTTTCTCCCTTTTGATAGGCTTCTGCTTGTTCTTTCATCCAAATGGGATTTTGATAATAAATCTGCTGTCGGATATAGCGACAAATTTCCTTATCTTGAAAAACTGTAAAATGATATATTTTTTGTTTCTTATAGGGAAGACGTAATATTTCCAGTAGACTACCTTGACCACAAGGAAATTCCTTTATTTGATAATGGAGTTTACCTCGAAGATCCTGGTGAATCAGGTATTTGAGTCTTAAAAGCTGTTTTTCCTTGTCCAATTCCCAAACATAAAAGCCCATATTTTGACTGAAATAAAGAAAACCTTGTTGCAGACGAGTCAAACGCTCCTTGAGCCAAAGTTTTTCCCCCAGCAACCATAGTACTTGGTATCCCTGACTACGATAGCCCTCGCTGCGCTCTTTAAGAATTTTTTGAGGCAAGGGACTACACTGAACTTCTAAAGCTAGATTGCCATTTACAAATACATCCGCAATCTGTTTAAGATCTGTAAGCGGGTATTCTAATTGTACCTCAGCCTCTGTTTTCAACCAATTATAGAGGACTTCCTTATTTGCCAAGTGTTCTGGACTTTCATTTTCAAAGGAATAATCACAGTCTTTTAAGGATTTATGGGCAAAATGGGTTCGTACACTTGATCCTTGCCGCAAACGGAGCTGACCTCCACAAGCTGGGCAGGTGTATGCTTGCTTCTCAATCTTGTCTTCTAACACATTTACCAACTGTCCCCTAGCATCTCTTGCAACAAACATGATTTTCCTCCTTTTCTATATTATTCGTAAAAATTAATAATCGTATTTTTAATTATAGAAGAAAAGTATAGTAAATCGAAATAAAATATAAGCAAATTGATTGGGGAATTATAGTGAGTTGAAATAAGATGTGAACTAAGAGATTAGGAAAGTCAAATTAATTTCTAACAATGCTTCAGAAGTCATGTCCTACTATTCCAGTTTCAATACTCTATATAATTGGCTCTATAATATTTGTAGTGGGTAAATCCCCTATAGATATTATGGAGCCTATTTTTGTGTAGAAAAAAAGTCCCATAAGATCTATAATGAAAAGCGACCAAACTATCATTAGAAAGAATCATATGGAACAATTACATTCTATCACAAAACTACTCGATATTAAAGACCCTAATATCCAAATTATAGATATCATTAATAAGGGTACACACAAGGAAATCATCGCTAAACTAGACTATGAGGCCCCATCT
>NZ_RJPX01000013.1:0-47993 GCF_003944325.1 Streptococcus mitis
AAGAAAGGATACTACCATGAGCACAGCACAGCACAGCACAGCACACAGGTGAAAACTCTGGACTTGAGAAATTAACTCTCACTTCAAAAGATGTTTTTACAGATAATATTTCAAAAATTGGTCAACTTTTTCCTGAAGTTCTGACGGAAAAGAGGGATGAATACGGCAGATTACGTCCTGCGATTGACTTTGAGAAGCTTAAACAGTTTTTATCAGAGGAAATTGTGGATGGTCGAGAATCCTATGAGTTTACTTGGGTTGGAAAGCGTGAAGCTATCGCAGAAGCTGGGCGACCAACTACCAAAACCCTAAGACCAGATCTTGATGAAAGTGTTGACTTTGAAAATAGTGAAAATGTCTTTATTACTGGAGATAATTTAGAAGTCTTAAAAATCTTACAAGAATCCTATCTAGGAAAAATCGATATGATTTATATCGATCCACCCTATAATACAGGAAAAGACTTTGTATATTCTGATAAGTTCCAAAAAACAGATGAAGAGTTGAAAGAAGATATGGAACTTTTGGATGAAGAAGGACGCCAGGTAGTCGGGCTTACAAAAAATGAAAAAACTTCGGCTCGTTACCACTCAGACTGGCTCAATATGATGTATCCACGCCTCCGTCTAGCACGTAATCTCCTCAAAGATTCAGGTGTTATCTTTATCTCTATCGATGATAATGAACAAGCCAATTTGAAGGCTGTTTGTGATGAGATATTTGGGGAGGAGAATTTTGTAGCAACTTTTGTTAGAAGAACTATAAATTCAGGAAAACAAGACTCAACTACCGCTTCGGTTTATCATGAATACTTATTAACGTATTCCAAAAACTTTGATAATTTGAGGCTCAATAGAAGAGAAAAAAGTGAGAAGGAACGATTAAAATTATATCCTTTAGAAGACGAGTTTATAAATTCTAGAGGTAGACACTATATCTCACAATTAGACAAGGGGAGCCTTCAATACTCAGATAGTCTGAATTATCCTATAACTGCACCAGATGGGACTGAAATTTGGCCAGGTGAAGGTTTTCATGATAAAAGTAAAATATTCAGATGGTCTAAAGAAAAAGTTAAATGGGGATTAGAAAATGATTATTTAGTTTTTAAAAAACAAGGTGAACGATGGAAAGTATATGCTAAATCTTATGAATATCGTGATAATAATGATAATCCTGTAGTTCCTTCAAATCCTTATACAACGTTGGACTATATTACTAAAGAATTTTCAAATTTTAATGCAACTCCTGAACTTAATAAAGTATTTGAAAATAAGAAGTTTTTTGATTTTCCTAAACCAGTACTATTTGTAAAAGACTTGCTTAAATATGCTAGTGAGCAAGATTCTGTAATCCTCGACTTCTTCGGTGGTTCTGGTACTACGGCGGATGCAGTCATGCAACTGAATGCTGAAGATGGTGGAAATCGTAAGTTTATCCTGTGTACTTTGGATGAGGAAGTAGCCGATAAGTCTGCTGCTAAAGAAGCTGGTTACGAAACTATCGATCAGATTTCACGTGAGCGGATTCGTCGTGCTGCTGCCAAAATTCAAGAGGAGCATCCAGAGTTGGTTGGCAAACAGGACTTTGGTTTTAAAGCTTACAAACTAGATTCTTCTAATTTTAAAGATGTTTCAGCTCAACCAGATCAATTTGTTCAAGCGGATCTTTTTGATAGTGTGTCTAATATCAAGGAAGGACGTTCTGGACTTGATTTGCTCTTCCAAGTTATGCTGACATGGGGCATGGAATTGTCCTTAGCAATCGATTTGAAGAAAGTAGCAGGAGCTGAAGTCTTTGATGTGGATCAGGGTTCTCTTATGGCCTGCTTTGAAGATGAAATTTCTGAAGAAGTTATCCGTCACATCGCTCAAGCACAACCACTTCGTGCCGTCTTCCGTGATAGCTCCTTTGCTAATTCAGCAGATAAGATTAACGTAAGTGAAATCTTCAAAGAATTGTCACCTCATACAAAAGTGAAGGTAGTGTAGGCTATGAGTTTTAATAAAAATGTCAAAAATAGCAAAAATAGCAATTTTGAGAAGCTTGATGAAATGATTCAAGATGAAATTAGAAAACTAAAAATAGTTAGACGAGCTCGTATTTTGGCTAGTGAACGACTTGGGGGATATGCTAGTAAGTGGGACATGTATTTACTTTTGATGGCTATTTTATCTAGTGCCTTATTAGTTATTTCATTGATAGTTCCAAATGAAGGCTTGATAAAAAAAGTAGTTTCAGGATGTTTTTCCATGTATACAGTTATCATTCAATATTATGTGTCCACATTAAACTATAGAGAACGTGCTTTGAAATTCCATTATCACCATATAGAAATTAATAAACTTAAAGAATCACTTCAATGGTTATCTCTACAAGGTTATAATTTTAAAAAGAAGAATGCTAAATTTAAAGTTATAGTAGAAAAATATAATCTTATTCTTCAGCAACAAGAAAATCATAGTGAGTACGATTATCATAGAGCAAAGTGTAAAGAAATTAGACAGTTAGATTTTAGTATGGATAATATTTTTGTAAATATCCAACCGATTGTTATTATCTTATTTATTCTTAGTTACTTGTTCTTGGGAGGTATTTGCAATGAGATTACAATTTAAAAAACAACAATTTCAGTTGGATGCGGTTAGTGCCGTTGCAGATTTATTTCAAGGGCAAGCCAAACATACTGGAGTTCAGTATATGGCGGATCCAGGTCGTCTCAAGTCAGATGAGGTAGATTTGGTTTTAGATGCTTATCGAAATGCACCGATTCAATTGAGTCAAGCAAGTATACGAGAAAATGTTCATACTATGCAAACTCGTTATGGTTTACGTCCTTCTGATAAACTTTCTATTGATATGATAGCTGGACGAGAAGCTTACAATTTTTCAATAGAGATGGAGACAGGAACAGGGAAGACCTACACTTATATCCGTACAATTATGGAGTTGAATAAACGGTATGGCTGGCTTAAATTTGTCATTGTCGTTCCAAGTGTAGCCATTCGTGAAGGAGTTCTCAAGTCTCTACAGATCATGTCAGGTCACTTTCAGATGGAGTATGGGAAGCAACCACGTTATTTTGTATACGATTCCTCACGCTTAGGTGATTTGGATAGTTTTGCCAATTCGTCAGACCTTCAAATCATGGTCATTAACTCTCAAGCCTTTAATGCAAAAGGCAAAGATGCCCGACGGATTCATTCTGAACAGGAAAGTTTCCGTTGGCGCCGTCCAATTGATGTACTGGCGGCTATGAATCCGATTATGATTATTGATGAACCTCAGTCTGTTGAAGGGAAACAAACTAAGGAAAGACTAAAAGATTTCAAGCCATTGTTTACACTACGTTATTCGGCTACCCACAAAGAAAAGCATGATATGGTTTATAGATTGGATGCCATGGATGCTTACAATCAAAAATTAGTGAAGAAGATTGCAGTTAAGGCTATTGAGCAAACTGGGACGACCGGGACACAAGGATATCTTTATCTACAAGAAATCATTCCACAAAAAACAGGAGCACCCAAAGCAAAAATTGAGTTTGAAGTAAAAACGCAGTCAGGTGTCAAAAGGAAATTGAAGGTGGTGGAAGAACCCTTTGATTTGTACGCTGAATCAGGGAATTTATCTGCTTATAAAGGAATGACCCTTAGTCACTTTGATGCAAGAGAGAACAAACTTCAAGTTGGTGTGACGCAAGAACTTCATGTCGGTGAAGTGATAGGGGAAGTGGATGAGTCGAGCATCAGAAGAATTCAAATCCGAGAGACTATAAAAAGTCATATCGAAAAGGAAAGTAAACTGTACAATCGAAGAATTAAAGTATTATCCTTATTTTTCATCGATGAAGTGGCCAAGTATAAACAATATGATGAACATAATGATGCCTACAATGGTGAATATACTCAGATTTTTGAAGAAGAATACCGAAATCAAGTAAACCAGTTTATCCAAACACAGGAACCAACTCCTTATCGTAGGTATTTGGAGGCTAATCTTGAGGGAAATTCAGTTCATGCTGGTTACTTTTCGGTAGATAAAGTGAAGAAGTCAGATAAGACCATTTTTGTGGACTATAAATCTGCCAGTGAAAAGAAAAGTAATCTTTCAAATGATATCGATGCCTATGACTTGATTATGAAGGACAAGGAGCGTTTGTTGAGCTTTGAAGAGCCAGTTCGTTTCCTATTTTCTCACTCAGCTCTAAAAGAGGGATGGGATAATCCTAATGTCTTTCAAATCTGTACGCTGAAGCAATCTTCAGCAGAGACTCGAAAACGTCAAGAAATCGGTCGTGGTATGCGTTTAGCAGTTGACCAAAATGGAATTCGTCAGGATTTTGAACTCTTAGGAAATGATGTTCATGAAATCAATAAACTGACAGTAATTGCAAATGAAAGTTATGATCAATTTGCTCGGAGTCTACAAGAAGAAATCAAAGAACTCTTAGCAGATCGTCCTGCAAAAGTGGATGTTAGTCTTTTTGCGAATAAAGTTCTAACCAATCAAGAAGGACAAACAATACGTATTACCAAGGAACAAGCAGATTCGATTCATTTTGACTTAATTCGACAAGGCTATATAGATCGTGAAGGACAATTAACTACAGAATATTTTACTGCAAAAGAAAATCATCAGTTACAGCTATCTGAAACACTAGCAGGTTATGAGGATAAGCTGGTAGAGATATTGGAGAGCGTTTATCATGCTGGACAGTATGAAATTGAAAATGCCAATCATTCAGTCATTCAATTCTCAAATGAGGTCAATCAAGAAAATATTGCCCGAAAAGAATTTTTAAATCTCTGGAAGCAAATCAATCGAAAGACCAGTTACCAAGTAGAATTTGATGATGCGGAGTTGGTAAAACATTCGGTTGACTATATCAATGAGAAATTAGTCGTTAGCAAACCAAGCTTTCATATAACTCAAGCAAGCGCTACTGAGATGAGTAAGGAAGAAGGACTCCATCTGACAGTGGCTGAGAATGATCGCCAACAAGAATATCTAACGGATTCGCAGATTATGACCCAATATGATTTACTAGGGGAAATTGCTGATCAGACTGGTTTAACTCGTAAGCTGGTTGCGGAAATATTAAGTAAAATCTATGTCTACCAATTTGACAAGTTTAAACAGAATCCAGAAGAGTTTATTCTTAAGGTTTCAAAGCTTATTAATGAACAAAAAGCAAGTCAAATTATCAAGCATATCCAGTATAATGTGTTAAATGAAGAGTATGACATGGACTTGTTTTATGACAATCCTGAAACTGCTAACAGATCAGATAATCACCTACTTGAATCCAAAAAAGGGATTTACAATTTTGTAAAAGTTGATTCAAATACGGAGAAGACCTTTAAAGAATCTTTGGAACAATATGAGGATGTTCGTGTTTATGTGAAGCTACCAGGTAAGTTCAGTATTGCTACTCCGCTTGGGAACTATAATCCTGACTGGGCAATCGCCTTCCGTGAAGGTAGTGTCAAGCATATCTATTTTGTTGCAGAAACGAAAGGCTCTATGTCTAGTCTTCAATTAAAACAAGCTGAGCAAGCAAAAATTGCCTGTGCGCGTGCTCACTTTAAAGCTTTAGCTCAAGCTGGATTGATTAATGATCAGCACATCTATGATGTGGTTTCAAGTTATGAGGAATTATTAAATATTGTAAGATAGAGAGGAAAAAGAAATGGAATTTGTTGTATATCGTAAGGGAAGAGAAGTAGCTGTTTTTCAACGTAGGAGTGATGCAGAGAGATATGTGCGCTCTAAAACTGGATTTTTCGGTGAGCCAGATGCTTACTATCAGATTGAACAAAGAGGTTGTTACCTGACAGAAGCAGCGGTAACTTACAAGGGATTAGCAGATGACTGTGATGAATTGATGACTTTGCGAAAATTCAGGGATTCTTATCTAGCTTTTCAAGATGGTGGTCAGGAGGAAATTGAATCCTACTATAAGATGGCTCCTCAGATTGTTGCCAAATTAGAGGAACATCCAAATCGTGAGGAAATACTAGAGTCTATCTGGGTAGAACTTGTCTTACCTTGTATTGCCTTGATTAAAGCAGGAGAGGATCAAGCTTGCCATCAATTATATAAAACATATACACTGGAACTGTCACAAAAAGTGGTCCAATAAAACGAGTAGAGTATAGGAAAAGAGTTCGGGTTCTCGCTAACTTGTATAGTGAAGAGTCCCCCTATTCTATTTAGATCCCCAATACCAAAACAAGCGTCTCAAGCTAATCGCAAACTCAACTTATATTGAAGATTTTGAGTGGTATGATGATGAGACAAAAGAAGCCAATTTCTCTAGATGGCTTGATGAAATGGTGGGGCTGCAAGGGGTTATTTTTACCCCTTGGGATTTAAGGAACTAAGAAAACTATATAAATAGTATCAACTAACACAAAAAGGAATAATAAAGAAATGAAAGAACTAAATTTTTTGAAATATGCAACTATTGTATTTATGCTTTTTATCTTCTTTTGGATGAGTTTTGGGGGTTACATTTTAGGAACTCAAGGGAACAACGAAATAGAAACAGAGCAACAGATGAATAAAAAGATAGAAGAGATGGACTTAAAAGCAGAAATGAAAGACGCTGAGATTTTGGGCAAGTTCTACAATGAAAAAGGATACTTTATAGTAGTATACAACGGAATCACAAAAGCCCCAGAAGTCTTTCAAGTTGATTATAATGAGTGGGAGCTGATGAATATAGGGGAACTATACTAAAACGCTGTAGGGGGCTTGTGAGAGCCTTCTAGGGGGATGTTAGAAAGAGAGATAAAAAGATAACATGAAAAGAGATAATGGCGATTATAATTTGTTTAAATTTGTAGGGATTGGAGCAATATTGTTTTGTCTATTTATGATTATAGGGTCAAGGTTTGTCACTGTTGGTCTAGAAGAACCTAAACCAGTACAAAAAGAACCATCAGAATACTTAAAGCAAGAGATACAGTTGGAAGATGCTAAAATACTTGGAAAGTTTTGGAATGATAAAGGGCTTTTTATTGTGGTGTATAGAGATACTACAAAAGCCCCTGAAATCGTTGAGGTTGATGCTTCTGAGTGGGAGCTTATGGAAGTAGGTGTAAACTTTGTGACTGTTGGTGTAGGTAGCAAGGAAGAGACTAAAACAGTACAAAGGGAAAGCCTTGGATTTCAAGAAAGCAAGTTAAGGGCAAAATTAGAAGATGCTACTATTTTAGGCAAGTTTTGGAATAGTAAAGGTCACTTTATTGTAGTGTACAATGGTACTACAAAATCCCCGGAAATCATTGAGGTTTATTTTTCTGAGTGGCAATATAGGAGAGTAGGGGAAACATATTAAACAGCGTTAGAGGGGATTCACTCACTTCTAAGTATCAAAAAATGAGCACTTCCGTAATTGGAAATGCTCGTTTTTTGATATGTTTAGACTCTTAGTCTTTATTTTCGTATGGCAAGATTAAGTTCAAGATGATTCCTGTCATGGCTGATAGGGCAGTACCTGAAAGTGTAACTGGACCAAGTTTAAGGATAGCTCCTCCAAGTCCAAGGACCAACATAGCACTTGCGATGATTAGGTTACGCATTTGAGCGAAATCAACACGTTCTTTAATCAAGACTTTCAAACCGTTGCTGGCGATAACCCCATAGAGAAGGATTGACATACCACCAAGTACAGCATTTGGAATAGTTGAAATCAAGGCTGTGAATTTACCAAGGAAGCTAAGAGCAATCGCGATAAAGGCAGCGTTACGGATAACTGAGACAGAAGCGATACGAGTCATACCGATAACCCCTGTATTTTCTCCATAAGTTGTATTGGCTGGTCCACCAAGGAAGGCAGAAACAGAAGTTGCGATACCGTCACCAAGAAGAGTACGGTGAAGACCTGGTTCTTTCAAGAATTGACGGCCACAGATTTGACCCAAAACAGTATGGTCTCCGATATGTTCAGAAATTGTTACGATAGCGATTGGCAAGATAGCGATGGTTTCTGGACCAAAGTAAAGATTGTACTCTTTAAAGGCACCACCTGTGCTAAATGGCAAGTAGAAACCAGGAATTTCAAACCAGTTGGCTTTAAGAACTGGTGTAAAGTCAACCAAGCCAAGGGTTAGTGCGAAGAGGTAACCACCGATAATGGCAAAGAGGAATGGAATGATTCGTAGGAAGCCTTTTCCTTTTGTGTTGATAAAGGCAGCAATCAAGAAAGTAACAACTGCTACAAGAGCATTTTTCCAATTTCCATCAGCTACAAGACCAGCATTGGTAACAGCTGAACCTGCAAGTCCAAGACCGATAACGATGATCATAGGTCCGATGATGATTGGTGGCAAGAGTTTATCAATCCATTTTGTACCCGCAAAACGAACACTTGCAGCAACAAGGACATATACCAAACCAGTCAAGATAACCCCTGTTTGAGCAGCAGATACATCACCACCCATTTCTTTCATAGCAAGTGACATTGCTGTGATAAAGGCAAATGAAGAACCTAGATAAACTGGAACTTTAAAACCAGTTGAAATCATGTAGATGAGTGTTCCAACACCTGAAGCAAAAAGGGCAACAGATACAGGCATTCCCAAAATCAATGGTACCAAGATAGTCGCCCCAAACATGGCGAAAACGTGTTGGAAACTAAGGAGAATTCCTTTTCCAGCCGAAGGACGTTGGTCAACGTCTAGTAACAAATCAACAGTTGATTCTTGTTTCATATAAACCTCACTTTTGGGCATCAAAAAAGAGCCCATTATTTTACAGCAATAGGCCCTCAGAGTAAGACTTCTCTAAAATCTAGACTTTAAAGAGTTTCAAGTATTTCTGCGTCTTCGTCACCTCACGGGATGACATTAAAAACCTTTGCTTGTGATAGTATAGCAGAAAAAAATGATTTTGTAAATCATTTTTTCCCGAGCATGGAAATAAAGGAGCGAGGTTGATTTTGTAAACTTTTTTTACTAAAAAATTTAAAGCGGGCGTTTGTTGGGCATGCCAGCCTTTCTTGGATATTTATTTGGTGTTTCTTTTTTCTTTTCCACCACTGTGATATAACGCGGATTTCCATTTGGTAGGGCGTAGCTGAGATTGTCTTCGACTTTACTGAAGAGGAGGTTGAGGGCATTCTTAGCTTCTAGCAACTCCTCAGGCGCATTGCTGGCCTTGAGTGCCAATAGTTTGCCACCAACTTTAAGGTAAGGAATGGTCAATTCAGATAGGACCTGCATGCGGGCAACTGCACGAGCTGTTACAAAATCATATTGAGCACGGAAGTTCTTGTCTTGGGCAAAATCTTCTGCACGTCCATGGTAGAAATGAACATCGTCTAAATCCAGTTCTTGAGCCAACAATTGGAGAAAGTTAATGCGTTTGTTGAGTGAATCAATGATGGTCACATCAAGCTGAGGATAGAGGATTTTCATTGGTAGACTAGGAAATCCTGCCCCAGCTCCAATATCAAGAAGTTTGATAGTTTCATTGGGAATCAAGTCTTGCAGAATAGGTGCAATCGAATCGTAAAAATGTTTGAGATAAACTTCTTCCTTGTCTGTAATGGCCGTCAAATTAATTTTTTCATTCCACTCGACCAAGAGTTCAAAATAACGTTCAAATTGTTTTTTTTGCTGGTCCGAAAGTAGAAGTTTCTGCTCGGCAAGCAAGTTGTAAAATGTTTCTGGTTTCATAGTTATTTCCTTCTTTAGTATCATCTTATTTTACCACAATCATTAAAAATTTGATATACTGGTACTAATCTAAAAGTAGAAAGGACTTATATCATGACTTGGATTATTCTTGGAGTTTTGGCTCTTGTTGTTATTTTTGTGATTGTTAGCTATAACGGTTTGGTTAAAAATCGTATGCAAACCAAGGAGGCTTGGAGCCAGATTGATGTTCAGTTGAAACGTCGAAACGACCTCTTGCCAAACTTGATTGAAACTGTAAAAGGTTATGCTAAGTATGAAGGTTCTACCCTTGAAAAAGTGGCAGAACTTCGTAACCAAGTGGCGGCAGCGACTTCACCAGCAGAAGCTATGAAAGCTAGTGATGCCCTCACTCGTCAGGTTTCAGGTATTTTTGCAGTTGCAGAAAGCTATCCAGATTTGAAAGCTAGTGCAAACTTTGTTAAATTGCAAGAGGAGTTGACAAACACAGAAAATAAAATTTCTTACTCTCGTCAACTCTATAATAGTGTTGTCAGCAACTACAATGTAAAATTAGAAACCTTCCCAAGCAATATTATCGCTGGAATGTTTGGATTTAAAGCAGCAGATTTCCTTCAAACACCAGAAGAGGAAAAGGCAGTTCCTAAAGTTGATTTTAGCGGTTTAGGTGACTAAAATGTTGTTTGATCAAATTGCAAGCAATAAACGAAAAACGTGGATTTTGTTGCTGGTATTTTTCCTACTCTTGGCTCTTGTTGGTTATGCGGTTGGTTACCTCTTTATGCGATCTGGGCTTGGTGGTTTGGTTATCGCTCTGATTATCGGCTTTATCTACGCCTTGTCCATGATTTTTCAATCGACAGAGATTGTCATGTCCATGAATGGCGCGCGTGAGGTTGATGAACAAACGGCACCAGACCTCTACCATGTAGTGGAAGATATGGCTATGGTCGCTCAGATTCCTATGCCCCGTGTTTTCATCATTGATGATCCAGCCTTAAATGCCTTTGCGACAGGTTCTAACCCTCAAAATGCGGCGGTTGCTGCGACGTCAGGTCTCCTTGCTATCATGAATCGTGAAGAACTAGAAGCTGTTATGGGACATGAAGTCAGTCATATTCGTAATTACGATATCCGTATTTCGACTATTGCTGTCGCCCTCGCTAGTGCTATCACCATGCTTTCTAGTATGGCAGGTCGTATGATGTGGTGGGGTGACGCAGGTCGCAGACGAAGTGACGATGACCGAGAAGGAAATGGCTTAGAAATTATTATGCTAGTGGTTTCCCTACTAGCTATCGTGCTGGCCCCTCTTGCTGCAACCTTGGTGCAACTAGCTATTTCTCGTCAGAGGGAATTCCTAGCTGATGCTTCCAGTGTCGAGTTGACGCGCAATCCTCAAGGGATGATTAATGCCCTACGTAAGCTGGACAATAGCGAGCCGATGCATCACCATGTCGATGATGCTAGTAGCGCACTTTATATCAATGATCCCAAGAAAGGTGGAGGGTTCCAAAAACTCTTTTATACCCACCCACCTATTTCAGAACGGATTGAACGTTTGAAACATATGTAAAATGTAGGCTGGGAAAAAGTCTTTAAAATCTTAAAAACGCATAATATCAGGTGAAATGAACTGCACCCCAAAAGTTAGACAGAAAAAATCTAACTTTTGGGGGTCAGTACAGAAAAAACTTGATATTATGCGTTTTATTATGGGGAGATTTGCTTCCTTTTCTCCTGAAATTGTGTTTTTGCCCCACCTATCTGCTATGTTGCAAATTTATAAATCTTGAAAATTAACTATCTCCAGACCATGTTCTGTTAAGCGATAGATGATTGAACAGACCTCTTTTAAGAAACGACGGTCATGCGAAACAGTGATGAGACCGCCTGGATACGTAGCAAAGAGTTTTCTGATTTGGGGTTGAGAAGTGGGAGAAAAGTTTCGTGTGGGTTCATCTAGCAGGAGAAAGTTTGGTTTGCGCAAGACTAAATCCAAAAGCAGGAGTTTACCTTGTTGTCCGCCAGATAAGGAGCGAATTTGATGCTGCATTTCTGGATAACTGAAATTGAGACTGGCTAAGTGAGATTGGATTTTCTGTAGTTCCTCTTTTTCTCCAGTTTTGCTGAGATAGGCTATTGGTGATAAATCCAATTGTAGTTTTTGGTGGTAATCTTGTGGCATAAAACCAAGAGCAATCTCTCTTTTGGTACTTAATAGTTGCTGTAACTTGGCTAACAGAGTTGATTTTCCAACACCATTCGGCCCGATAATACCGATTTTTTCTTGGCCACGGACAGTTAGTTGCAGTTCCTGAGACAAAACACGGTCGTCAATGGACAAACTTTCTTTTTCCAGCTGGATTAAGATTTTAGAAGTCGGTAATGGTTGAATGTCTGAGAAGAAAAGTCTGATTTCTTCCTCTTCAAGTGGCTTTTGGGTCATGGACTGAGCTACCTTTTCGTAGCGTTTTTCTTGAGAGAGTACAGTTTTCATCTTTTTAGCCAATAGGCGACCGGCAGTACTGTCTTTGGTAGCTCGAAGAGCGGTTTCTACATTTTGCTTGACTCGGCGATGCTTTTCCATGGTTTTGTCATAGGCTCTCTGGTCGTTAGCAGCTTGCTGGCTTTGTCTGACAAAATTAACCTTTCTCTGCTCACTGTATCGATCATAGTCTAAATGCTCGACTAGCGTTTCAGCTTCTTTACGGTGCTTGACCAGTCGCAAGTGGACAATAGTGTCTGCCGTTTCAGAAAGAAAATCTTCATCATGGGAAATGAAAATAACAGTTTGCCGAATCTTTCGAATCTGACTTTTTAGCCAATCAACCGTCTCTAGGTCTAGATCATTTGAAGGTTCATCTAAAAATAGAACCTCAAAAGGTTTGGCTAACTCATGGATGAGCTGAATTTTCAAAGCTTCGCCACCTGATAGACTGCCAATCTCTTGGTCGCTAGCGAAACCATCGCTATCAAACTGCAATTCCTCAGCCAAACGATAGAGGATACTGTAGTCTAAATCAATAGAATCTAAAAAGAAGTAGTCCTGTAGACTTTTCTTTTTCAACTCTTCGGGGAGTTTTTGAGGAATGTAAGCCAGTGACTGATAGTCAGACTGGATGTCTCCCTTGATAGTGAAATCAGATAAATATTCCCCCATTAAAGTTTTAAGTAAGGTTGATTTGCCATTTCCTTCTTCACCAATAATAGCTACCTTTTCCCCGTCTTGGATGGTCATGCTTAAGTCGGATACAAGATCCCGTAAATCTTTGTTTTGAGTGATAGTTAGATGATTGATGTTTATCATATGATTGCCCTTTCTAGAATGTCGATTGTGCATAACAAAAAACTCTACTTTACCTAGTAGAGTCAAAGTCTATGTCAAAAAAACTCTATTAAAATGCCAGAAAAAGAGCATAAAAGAGCACACAAAAAGAGACAAAAACAAGATCTACTAAATAAAGTTTCTTTATTTGATAGACTTAGTTGTTCATGTCTCCCTTACCTCCGAGTATTAGTACCTTTATCCTATACCTTTAAGGAAATTTTGTCAACAGAAAACTGGAAATTCTATGCTCTAAAATCCGTGCGGTAGGCATTAGTAATGAGTTCTTTGTCTTCCATATGAGCATCCTCCTTGCTCTGATCTATTCTTGCCTATAGTATAGCACTAAAAAACAAAAATATTATAGTAAATATGTTAAAAAATCGAATGTTAATTACAAAGTTTGATGTGCTGATTTGTAGCCTTTTCATGGTATAATCAAGAGAGTAAATCTTTATGGAGGAAGTATGAAATTAAATATTCAAGAAATTCGTAAGCAGTCTGAAGGCTTGCATTTTGAACAAACCTTAGACCTATCCGTAGACCTGCGTGCACGTAATCAAGAAATTTTAGATGTAAAAGATATCCTTGCAGTTGGGAAAGTACAGTACGAAGACAGTATGTATTTATTAGATTATCAACTATCTTATACCATTGTTCTTGCTTCAAGTCGCAGTATGGAGCCAGTTGAGTTAGTTGAATCTTATCCAGTAACGGAAGTTTTCATGGAAGGCGCAACTAACCAGCTAGACCAAGAAGTTCTAGATGATGATTTGGTCTTGCCTATCGAAAATGGAGAACTTGACCTTGCTGAGAGCGTGTCAGACAATATCCTACTAAACATTCCTATCAAGGTCTTGACTGCTGAAGAAGAGGCTGGTCAAGGATTTGTTTCAGGAAATGATTGGCAAATCATGACTGAGGAAGAATACCAAGCTCAACAAGCAGTTAAGAAAGAAGAGAACAGTCCTTTTGCTGGCTTACAAGGACTATTTGATGGAGACGAATAATGGTCTTATCAAAAAAACGGGCACGAAAGGTGCTAGAAGAAATCATTGCTCTGTTTCCAGATGCCAAGCCCAGTCTTGATTTTACCAATCATTTTGAACTCTTGGTTGCGGTCATGTTGTCAGCCCAGACAACGGATGCAGCGGTAAATAAGGCCACACCAGGTCTCTTTGCTGCCTTTCCAACGCCACAAGCCATGTCTGTTGCGACAGAGGGTGAGATCGCTTCATACATTTCTCGCCTGGGACTGTATCGAAATAAGGCTAAATTCCTTAAAAAATGTGCCCAACAGTTACTAGATGATTTTGATGGTCAAGTCCCTCAAACACGTGAGGAATTGGAAAGTCTTGCTGGTGTTGGTCGCAAGACAGCCAATGTTGTCATGAGTGTGGGCTTTGGGATTCCAGCTTTTGCAGTGGATACTCATGTGGAGCGTATTTGCAAACACCATGATATTGTCAAAAAATCAGCGACACCACTTGAGGTAGAAAAGCGGGTCATGGATATCTTGCCACCTGAGCAGTGGTTAGCCGCCCATCAGGCCATGATTTATTTTGGAAGAGCTATCTGTCACCCTAAAAATCCAGAGTGTGACCAGTACCCACAGTTATATGATTTTAGCAATTTGTAAGATGGAACATCGAAAGTTTTTGCTTGATTTTAAGCATGCTTTGTGCTATAGTAATTGATAACTAAATATTCCTTTAAACCTGTCCCGTGAGGCAGGCAAGGAGCGCGATAAAGTAGAAGGGTGAAGTCTATACTATTTGTAGTAGGGCTCGCTTGGCTATACATTTCAAGTCTCCTTGTTTAAGGAGACTTTTCTTTTTGGAGGTTTGTCATGAAGACAAAAGAAGTTGTAGACGAATTGACCGTCAAACGAGCGATTACGCGTATTACTTACGAGATTATCGAACGTAACAAAGATTTGAACAAAATCGTCTTGGCTGGTATTAAAACTCGTGGTGTCTTTATCGCCCACCGTATCCAGGAACGTTTGGAGCAGCTAGAAAACCTTTCAGTTCCGGTTGTGGAATTGGACACCAAACCTTTCCGTGATGACGTTAAAAGCGGAGAAGATACTTCTTTGATTTCTGTTGATGTGACAGGCCGTGAGGTTATCTTGGTGGATGATGTGCTTTATACAGGTCGTACCATCCGCGCTGCTATTGATAATATTGTAGGTCATGGTCGTCCTGCGCGCGTGAGTTTAGCAGTTCTAGTCGATCGTGGACATAGAGAATTGCCAATCCGTCCAGATTACGTTGGAAAAAATATCCCAACCAGTCGTTCTGAAGAAATCATCGTAGAGATGGCAGAACTTGATGGCCAAGACAGAGTTCTAATTACTGAAGAAGCTTAGAAAGCTAAAGGAGTAGCCATGTCAGAAAATCAACAAGCATTGAACCATGTGGTGTCCATGGAAGACCTCACTGTCGATCAAGTGATGAAATTGATCAAGCGAGGAATTGAGTTTAAAAATGGAGATCAGCTTCCCTATGAAAACCACCCGATTGTTTCCAATCTTTTCTTTGAGGATTCTACACGGACGCATAAGTCCTTTGAAGTCGCAGAGATTAAACTGGGGCTGGAACGACTTGACTTTGATGTGAAGACCAGCTCGGTAAATAAGGGTGAGACACTTTATGATACTATCTTGACTCTGTCTGCCTTAGGAGTGGATGTCTGTGTGATTCGTCACCCAGAGGTCGACTACTACAGAGAGTTAATTGCGAGTCCGACGATTACGACTTCCATCATCAATGGTGGAGATGGGTCAGGACAACACCCTAGCCAGAGCTTGCTTGATTTGATGACCATTTATGAGGAATTTGGTCACTTTGAGGGGCTCAAGGTTGCGATTGCAGGTGACTTGGACCACTCACGCGTTGCCAAATCCAATATGCAGATTTTGAAACGCTTGGGTGCTGAACTGTTCTTTGCAGGACCTGAGGAATGGAGAAGTCAAGAGTTTGCGGATTATGGACAGTTCGTAACTATTGATGAAATCATTGATCAGGTGGATGTCATGATGTTTCTCCGTGTGCAACATGAACGTCATGATAGTGGAGCTATCTTTTCAAAAGAAGACTACCATGCCCAACATGGCTTGACTCAAGAACGTTACGATCGTTTGAAAGAAACAGCAATCCTTATGCACCCAGCTCCAGTCAATCGTGATGTAGAAATCGCAGATCACTTGGTTGAAGCACCAAAATCACGGATTGTCCAACAAATGACCAATGGTGTCTTTGTTCGAATGGCAATCTTAGAATCCGTATTGGCGAGTAGAAACGCCAACTAAAACACAAGACGTTAAAAGACGCCAGTGAGCGTCCACGAGAGGTGAAAATATGACAAAAAGACTTCTAGTATTAGAAGATGGAACAATTTTCGAAGGCAAGGCCTTCGGAGCAGATATTGATGTAACAGGCGAAATCGTCTTTAATACAGGCATGACCGGCTACCAAGAATCCATTACAGACCAGTCTTATAATGGACAAATCTTGACCTTTACTTATCCTTTGGTCGGAAATTATGGAATTAACCGTGATGATTATGAATCCATTATTCCAACTTGTAAGGGAGTTGTTGTTTTCGAAGAAGCGCGTAGAGCAAGTAACTGGCGTAATCAAATGACCTTGGATGAATTTTTGAAAGCCAAGAAAATTCCTGGTATTTCAGGGATTGATACGCGTGCACTTACCAAGATTATCCGTAAGCATGGTACCATGCGTGCAACCTTGACCCATGTTGGGGACAGCATGGATCATGTGACGGACCAGCTCCAAGCAACGGTATTGCCGACAGACAATATTAAGCAGGTTTCTACTAAAACATCCTATCCAGCTCCAGGAGTTGGTTTGAGCGTAGTGCTAGTAGACTTTGGTCTTAAGCACTCAATTTTACGTGAACTTTCGAAGCGAAACTGTAATGTGACCGTGGTTCCATACACAACAACGGCAGAAGAAATTCTTCATCTTAATCCTGACGGAGTGATGTTGTCAAATGGGCCAGGTAACCCAGAAGACGTTCCACAGGCACTCGATATGATTCGCGGTGTGCAAGGAAAAATTCCAATCTTTGGTATTTGTATGGGACACCAACTCTTCGCTATGGCAAATGGTGCTAAGACCTACAAGATGAAATTTGGTCACCGTGGCTTTAACCATGCAGTACGTGAAATTGCCACAGGACGAGTAGACTTTACCAGCCAGAACCACGGTTATGCAGTTAGCCGTGAGGATTTGCCAGAGCACTTGATTATCACCCACGAAGAAATCAATGATAAGTCAGTGGAAGGTGTGCGCCACAGATATCAACCTGCTTTCTCTGTTCAATACCATCCAGATGCAGCCCCTGGTCCACACGACGCTAGCTACCTATTTGACGAGTTTATCGAGATGATGGAAGCTTTTAAACAATCAAACTAAGAATGAGTAAAAGCTCGTCGGAGAATTTATGTAACTGAACACGGACGGAAAGCTCGGAATTTAGAGAAACCAATTTGGATTGTCAATCCTTCCGTAGTTTCCTAAAATTCAATCGCTTTCTATTGGTCCTTTGTATCTTATTTAATGGCAACCCGAGAGTTGTCGAATAGAAAGGCAGGTCGTTTCTTTTAGTCGCTATCAGGCGAACTAAAAACTCCCTGCACTAGATTTTTTACCGAAAAGTATCGTTTCGCTAAAAAATCGTCGGAGAATTTATTTAATGTCGCTCTGTGAGGCGACGAATAGAAAGGAGAAGGGTGATCCGTATTTGCTGAACTGAATACGGGCTACGGACGGTGCTAAAAAGATAGTTATTCCTAGAACTGACAGTTCTTCGTCATAACTCCTATTTTAGCTTTGTCCGCTTGACGCCCTTAATATCTTATATATGCCTAAACGTACTGATATTCAAAAAATTATGGTGATTGGTTCTGGTCCGATTATTATTGGTCAGGCTGCTGAGTTTGACTACGCGGGGACCCAGGCCTGCTTGTCGTTGAAAGAGGAAGGTTATGAGGTTGTTTTGGTTAACTCAAACCCTGCAACTATCATGACTGACAAGGAAATTGCTGATAAGGTTTATATTGAACCGATTACACTTGAGTTTGTGACACGTATTCTTCGTAAGGAACGTCCAGATGCCTTGCTGCCAACACTCGGTGGTCAAACAGGGCTTAATATGGCCATGGAATTGTCTAAAAATGGTATCCTAGATGAGCTTGGAGTGGAGCTTCTGGGTACTAAATTATCTGCCATTGACCAAGCGGAGGACCGTGACCTCTTTAAACAATTGATGGAAGAATTGGAACAACCAATTCCAGAATCTGAAATTGTTAATACAGTAGAAGAAGCAGTTGCCTTTGCAGCAACAATTGGCTACCCAGTCATCGTCCGTCCAGCCTTTACTCTTGGTGGTACTGGTGGTGGTATGTGTGCCAACGAGGAAGAATTGCGTGAAATCGCTGAAAATGGTTTGAAATTGTCACCTGTTACCCAATGTTTGATTGAACGTTCGATTGCAGGTTTCAAGGAAATCGAATACGAAGTGATGCGTGACTCAGCTGACAATGCTTTGGTTGTTTGTAACATGGAAAACTTTGACCCAGTTGGGATTCACACAGGGGATTCCATTGTATTTGCCCCTGCCCAAACCATGTCAGACTATGAAAACCAAATGCTTCGTGACGCAAGCTTGAGCATTATTCGTGCCCTCAAGATTGAAGGTGGATGTAATGTTCAGCTGGCTCTTGATCCACACAGTTTCAAGTATTATGTCATCGAAGTAAACCCTCGTGTATCACGTTCGTCAGCACTTGCTTCTAAGGCGACAGGTTACCCAATTGCTAAGTTGGCTGCTAAGATTGCAGTAGGTTTGACCTTGGATGAGGTTATCAACCCAGTTACAGGTTCAACCTATGCCATGTTTGAGCCTGCCCTTGACTACGTGGTTGCTAAGATTCCTCGTTTCCCATTTGACAAGTTTGAAAAAGGTGAGCGCCGTCTTGGTACCCAGATGAAGGCGACTGGAGAAGTCATGGCAATCGGTCGTAACATCGAGGAATCTCTCCTTAAGGCTTGTCGTTCCCTTGAAATTGGGGTTCATCACAATGAAATACCTGAACTTGCATCAGTTTCTGATGATGCCTTGATTGAAAAGGTTGTGAAAGCCCAAGACGATCGTCTCTTCTATGTATCAGAAGCTATTCGTCGTGGTTATACACCTGAAGAGATTGCTGAATTGACTAAGATTGATATCTTCTATCTGGATAAACTCTTGCACATCTTTGAAATTGAGCAAGAATTGGGCGCTCATCCACAAGATCTAGAAGTCTTGAAAACAGCCAAACTCAATGGTTTCTCAGACCGTAAGATTGCTGAACTATGGGAAACGACCGCTGATCACGTTCGCCAACTTCGTTTGGAAAACAAGATTGTTCCAGTTTATAAGATGGTAGATACTTGTGCGGCAGAGTTTGACTCTGAAACACCATATTTCTATTCTACCTATGGTTGGGAAAATGAATCTATCAGATCTGATAAGGAATCTGTACTAGTCCTAGGTTCAGGTCCAATCCGTATCGGTCAAGGGGTTGAGTTTGACTATGCAACTGTTCACTCGGTTAAGGCTATCCAGGCTGCTGGTTATGAAGCCATCATCATGAACTCAAACCCAGAGACTGTTTCAACAGACTTCTCTGTATCAGATAAGCTCTACTTTGAACCATTGACATTCGAAGATGTTATGAATGTCATTGACTTGGAGCAACCAAAAGGTGTTATCGTTCAGTTCGGTGGTCAAACAGCCATCAACCTAGCTGAACCACTGGCAAAAGCAGGTGTGACCATTTTGGGAACGCAAGTCGCTGACCTAGACAGAGCTGAAGACCGTGACCTCTTTGAGCAAGCTCTTAAAGATTTGGATATTCCACAGCCACCAGGACAAACGGCTACCAATGAAGAAGAAGCAGTTCTTGCAGCTCGCAAGATTGGCTTCCCAGTTCTTGTCCGCCCATCTTATGTACTTGGTGGACGTGCCATGGAAATCGTTGAAAACGAAGAAGACCTTCGTTCTTACATGCGAACTGCTGTTAAGGCTAGTCCAGATCACCCAGTTCTTGTCGACTCTTATATTGTTGGGCAAGAGTGTGAAGTTGATGCCATCTCAGACGGAGAAAATGTCCTTATCCCTGGTATCATGGAACATATCGAACGTGCTGGTGTCCACTCAGGTGACTCAATGGCCGTTTACCCACCACAAACCTTGTCGCAAAAGGTTCAGGAAACCATTGCAGACTACACTAAACGCCTAGCAATTGGTCTTAACTGCCTTGGAATGATGAACATCCAGTTTGTTATCAAGGATGAAAAAGTCTACGTTATTGAGGTCAATCCACGTGCCAGCCGTACGGTTCCATTCCTTTCTAAGGTGACCAATATTCCTATGGCTCAAGTAGCGACCAAGCTCATTCTTGGTCAAAACCTTGAAGAACTGGGCTACCAAGATGGTCTTTACCCTGAAAGCACTCGCGTTCATATCAAGGCACCTGTCTTCTCCTTTACGAAACTAGCTAAGGTAGACAGCTTGCTTGGTCCTGAAATGAAGTCAACAGGTGAAGTTATGGGTTCTGATACGACTTTGGAAAAAGCTCTCTATAAGGCCTTTGAAGCTTCTTACTTACACTTGCCAACTTTTGGTAACGTTGTATTTACCATCGCTGATGATGCAAAAGAAGAAGCTTTGGACTTGGCTCGTCGTTTCCAAAATATTGGCTATGGAATCCTCGCGACAGAAGGGACAGCAGCCTTCTTTGCCAGTCATGGATTGCAAGCCCAACCTGTTGGTAAGATTGGTGATGACGATAAGGATATTCCAAGCTTTGTTCGCAAAGGAAGAATTCAAGCTATCATTAACACAGTAGGAACCAAACGTACTGCTGATGAAGATGGAGAGCAAATCCGCCGTTCAGCCATTGAACACGGGGTGCCCCTCTTCACAGCCCTAGATACAGCTAATGCCATGCTTAAAGTATTGGAAAGCCGTAGTTTTGTCACAGAAGCAATCTAGTTTAGAAAAATTTTTCACAGTTTTAAAGCCAGCGTTTTCTGATGCTGGCTTTTGCCATATTGGTATTGCTTATTTCAACTATCATACTTTCCTTAAGAATCATTTCAAAATGTGATTCAATAAGAATAAATTGGAAATAGAAAACTATTTTCAACATTTCTTTCAAAAACTTCATTAATAAAATAGGTAAAGACAAGATTAGAAAGTGAATATTCCGATGTCTTCTTACAAAAAGGTCTCTCTTTCTGAGATCAACCAATCTATTGAAACTCCGGATAACAATCATTTTTTGCAAAATCTAAAAGCATTTTTAGGTCCTGGAGCTCTTGTAGCAGTTGGTTATTTTTTATTTTAAAGACTTGTCCCGAGCTCATTCGTATTTATATCATAAAGTTAGCTAATAAGAAATGAAGGGCAGTAAGGTAAGTAATCACTTTGAAGTTTCAAATTTTGTTTTTAAGTTTTCTTTAAGTAAATTATATTATTCTAAAGGACTCTAAAATTTCACAGCCATTTATTAGTAATGACTACAGAATTCCTAGTCATTCCTAGAAATGATCCTGTTTCTTTGAATAATAGAACTGCATAATTCCCCTATTCTAGAAGGGGAGGACTAGTATTTTTTTCATGATATAACTAGATTGTGGTATAATAGGGAGAATAAGTTTTTTTAGTAAGATAAAGGAGAAAATAGATGATTTATGCAGGAATTCTTGCTGGTGGAACTGGCACACGCATGGGGATCAGTAACTTGCCAAAACAATTTTTAGAGCTAGGTGATCGACCTATTTTGATTCATACAATTGAAAAATTTGTCTTGGAACCAAGCATTGAAAAAATTGTAGTTGGTGTTCATGGAGACTGGGTTTCCCATGCAGAGGATCTTGTAGATAAATATCTACCTCTTCATAAGGAGCGTATCATCATTACAAAAGGTGGTGCTGACCGTAATACGAGTATTGAGAAAATCATTGAAGCCATCGATGCTTATCGTCCGCTTACTCCAGAGGATATCGTTGTTACCCACGATTCTGTTCGTCCATTCATTACGCTTCGCATGATTCAGGACAATATCCAACTTGCCCAAAATCATGACGCAGTAGACACAGTGGTAGAAGCGGTTGATACTATCGTTGAAAGTACTAATGGTCAATTTATTACAGATATTCCAAATCGTGCTCACCTTTATCAAGGACAAACACCTCAAACATTCCGTTGTAAGGACTTCATGGACCTTTACGGTTCTCTATCTGCCGAAGAGAAAGAAATCTTAACAGATGCATGTAAAATCTTTGTGATCAAAGGAAAAGATGTAGCCTTGGCCAAGGGTGAATACTCAAATCTGAAGATTACAACAGTAACAGATTTGAAGATTGCAAAAAGTATGATTGAGAAAGACTAGTGATATGATTAATCAAATTTATCAACTGACTAAGCCCAAGTTTATCAACGTCAAATACCAGGAAGAGGATATTGACCAAGAGAATCATATCCTCATCCGCCCCAACTACATGGCTGTCTGTCATGCGGATCAGCGTTACTATCAAGGAAAACGTGATCCAAAGATTTTGAATAAAAAACTTCCAATGGCAATGATTCACGAAGCATGTGGAACCGTTATTTCTGATCCGACAGGAACTTATGAGGTTGGGCAAAAAGTTGTCATGATTCCTAATCAGCCCCCTATGCAGAGTGGTGAAGAATTTTATGAGAACTACATGACAGGGACTCATTTCTTGTCTAGTGGATTTGATGGCTTTATGAGAGAGTTTGTTTCTCTTCCTAAAGACCGTGTGGTGGCTTATGATGCTATTGAAGATACGGTTGCAGCCATTACAGAGTTCGTCAGTGTCGGTATGCATGCCATGGATCGTCTATTGACCCTTGCTCATAGTAAGTGGGACCGAATCGCCGTTATCGGAGATGGAAGTTTAGCTTTTGTGGTTGCCAATATTATCAACTATACTCTACCAGAAGCGGAGATTGTGGTTATTGGTCGTCATTGGGAAAAGTTGGAACTCTTTTCATTTGCCAAAGAATGCTATATTACTGATAATATTCCTGAAGATTTAGCCTTTGACCATGCTTTTGAGTGTTGTGGTGGTGATGGTACTGGACCAGCTATTAATGATTTGATTCGCTACATTCGTCCTCAGGGAACGATTCTTATGATGGGAGTTAGCGAGTATAAAGTTAATCTCAATACACGCGATGCTTTAGAAAAAGGCTTGCTCTTGGTTGGGTCCTCTCGTTCTGGTCGTATTGATTTTGAAAATGCAATTCAAATGATGGAAGTCAAGAAATTTGCCAATCGTCTTAAAAATATCCTTTATTTAGAAGAACCTGTAAGAGAAATTAAAGATATTCATCGTGTCTTTGCAACCGATTTAAACACAGCCTTTAAAACCGTGTTTAAGTGGGAAGTATAAGTATTGGAGGTTAATTGTGGAGAAAATGATTAAAGAAAAAATTTCTTCCTTACTTAGTGAAGAAGAGGAAGTCCTCAGTGTTGAACAACTGGGGGGAATGACCAATCAAAACTATTTGGTCAAAACAACAAATAAGCAATACATTGTTAAGTTTTTTGGTAAAGGGACTGAAAAACTTATCAATCGTCAAGATGAAAAGCACAATCTTGAACTACTTAAAGATTTAGACCTAGATGTCAAAAATTATCTTTTTGATATTGAGGCTGGTATCAAAGTAAATGAGTATATTGAGTCGGCTATCACGCTTGATTCAACGTCAATCAAGACTAAGTTTGATAAAATTGCTCCAATTTTACAAACGATTCATGCCTCTGGCAAGGAATTAAGAGGAGAATTTGCTCCTTTTGAAGAAATCAAAAAATACGAATCCTTGATTGAAGAAAAAATCCCTTATGCTAACTATGAAGCAGTTCGAAAAGAAGTCTTCTCCTTAGAGAAAAGACTGGCTGACTTAGGTGTTGATAGAAAATCTTGTCATATCGATTTGGTGCCTGAAAACTTTATCGAATCACCTCAAGGACGTATATATCTGATTGACTGGGAATATTCATCAATGAATGATCCAATGTGGGATTTGGCAGCCCTCTTTTTAGAGTCTGAATTCACTTCCCAAGAGGAAGAAGCCTTCTTGTCTCGCTATGAGAGTGAGCAAACACCTGTCTCTCGTGAAAAGATTGCCATTTATAAAATTTTACAAGACGCTATTTGGAGTTTATGGACAGTTTACAAAGAAGAGCAAGGTGCAGATTTTGGTGATTATGGTGTGAGCCGTTACCAAAGAGCTATTAAAGGTTTGTCATATTATGGAGGTTCAGATGAAAAATAAAAATGGAGTTTCTTTTGGTCTACTCTCAGGTGTTTTCTGGGGATTAGGTCTAACGATTAGTGCTTATATCTTTTCGATTTTTACAGATTTGTCGCCCTTTGTGGTGGCTGCTGCTCACGATTTCTTGAGTATCTTTATCTTACTAGCTTTTCTTTTGGTAAAAGAAGGAAAAGTTCGTCTCTCAATTTTCTTAAATATTCGCAATGTCAGTGTTATCATTGGAGCCTTGCTAGCTGGTCCTATCGGAATGCAGGCCAATCTTTATGCAGTTAAGTATATTGGAAGTTCCTTAGCTTCATCTGTATCGGCTATCTACCCTGCAGTTTCAGTTTTATTGGCTTTCTTCTTTTTGAAGCACAAGATTTCAAAAAATACTGTATTTGGGATTGTCTTGATTATTGCAGGGATTATTGCTCAGACCTATAAGGTTGAACAGGTCAATTCCTTCTACATTGGGATTCTTTCTGCTTTGGTTTGTGCTATTGCATGGGGAAGTGAGAGTGTTCTTAGCTCCTTTGCCATGGAAAGTGAATTGAGTGAAATCGAAGCTCTCTTGATTCGTCAAGTGACTTCATTCTTGTCTTATCTTGTGATTGTGCTCTTCTCTCATCAGTCATTTGCAGAAGTAGCCAATGGGCAATTACTAGGTCTCATGATTATCTTTGCAGCTTTTGATATGATTTCCTATTTGGCTTATTATATCGCTATTAATCGCTTGCAACCAGCCAAGGCTACAGGTTTGAACGTGAGTTATGTAGTTTGGACGGTCTTGTTTGCAGCTCTCTTCTTGGGAACAGCACTAGATATGCTGACAATTATTACGTCACTTGTCGTCATTGCTGGAGTTTATATTATTATTAAAGAATAAAGGAGATTCGTGTGAAAGCCATTATCTTAGCAGCGGGCTTGGGAACTCGCTTGCGTCCTATGACTGAAAATACCCCTAAAGCCTTGGTTCAGGTTAATCAAAAACCCTTGATTGAATACCAAATTGAGTTTTTAAAAGAAAAAGGAATCAATGACATCATCATCATCGTTGGTTACCTTAAAGAACAATTCGATTACTTAAAAGAAAAGTACGGTGTTCGCCTCGTTTTCAATGATAAATACGCTGACTACAATAACTTTTACTCTCTCTATCTTGTAAAAGAAGAATTGGCCAACAGCTATGTTATTGATGCCGATAACTATCTCTTTAAAAATATGTTCCGCAATGATTTGACACGTTCGACTTATTTTAGTGTCTATCGTGAAGATTGTACCAACGAATGGTTCTTGGTCTATGGAGATGACTATAAGGTTCAAGACATTACTGTTGATAGCAAGGCTGGTCGTATCCTTAGTGGTGTATCCTTCTGGGATGCTCCAACTGCAGAAAAGATTGTAAGCTTTATCGACAAGGCCTATGCAAGTGGCGAATTTGTTGATCTCTACTGGGACAATATGGTTAAGGACAATATCAAAGAGCTAGATGTCTATGTTGAAGAATTAGAAGGTAATAGCATCTATGAAATTGACAGTGTCCAAGACTATCATAAATTAGAAGAAATTCTTAAAAACGAGAATTAATGATTCCAACATCTGGCTGAAATAGTCGGATGTTTTTTGATTTTTTTACGAATAAATAGATGAGTAGAAAAAGAAATGGAGTTATTTATGAAAATCACAAACTATGAAATCTATAAGTTAAAAAAATCAGGTTTGACCAATCAACAGATTTTGAAGGTCCTAGAATACGGTGAAAATGTTGATCAAGAACTGTTGTTAGGCGATATTGCAGATATATCAGGTTGCCGAAATCCAGCTGTTTTTATGGAACGTTATTTTCAGATAGACGATGTGCATTTGGAGAAAGAATTTCAAAAATTTCCATCTTTCTCTATTTTAGACGACTGTTATCCTTGGGACTTGAGTGAAATTTATGATGCACCTGTGCTTTTATTTTATAAGGGCAATCTTGAACTCTTGAAATTTCCTAAGGTAGCGGTTGTGGGGAGTCGTGCTTGTAGCAAACAGGGAGCTAAGTCAGTTGAAAAAGTCATTCAAGGCTTGGAAAATGAACTGGTTATTGTCAGTGGATTAGCCAAGGGGATAGACACAGCAGCTCATATGGCAGCTCTGCAGAATGGTGGAAAAACCATTGCAGTGATTGGAACAGGGTTGGATGTGTTTTATCCTAAAGCTAATAAACGTTTGCAAGACTACATCGGAAATGAGCATTTGGTTCTCAGTGAGTATGGACCTGGTGAACAACCTCTGAAATTTCATTTTCCTGCCCGTAATCGCATTATTGCTGGACTTTGCCGAGGTGTGATTGTAGCAGAGGCCAAGATGCGCTCGGGAAGTCTCATTACCTGTGAGCGAGCGATGGAAGAAGGCCGCGATGTCTTTGCTATTCCTGGTAGCATTTTAGATGGACTATCAGACGGTTGCCATCATTTGATCCAAGAAGGAGCAAAATTGGTCACAAGTGGGAAGGATGTTCTTGCGGAATTTGAATTTTAATACTCTTCGAAAATCTCTTCAAACCACGTCAGCTTCCATCTGCAACCTCAAAACAGTGTTTTGAGCAACCTGCGGCTAGCTTCCTAGTTTGCTCTTTGATTTTCATTGAGTATAAGAAGAAAGTCCGCTTACTAGACAAACTTTTCTTCTATTATAGGAGCTAAGTCTTGACAGTTATGGCAAAATGGTTTACACTTTATAAAGTTTATTACTTTGAAAAGGTGTGATACTGTGGCTACGGCAACAAAAAAGAAAAAATCAACAGTTAAAAAAAATCTAGTCATCGTGGAGTCGCCTGCTAAGGCGAAAACGATTGAGAAATATCTAGGCAGAAATTACAAGGTTTTGGCCAGTGTCGGGCATATTCGGGATTTGAAGAAATCCAGTATGTCCGTCGATATTGAAAATAATTATGAACCGCAATATATCAATATCCGAGGAAAAGGTCCTCTCATCAATGACTTGAAAAAAGAAGCCAAAAAAGCTAATAAAGTCTTTCTTGCGAGTGACCCGGACCGAGAAGGAGAAGCGATTTCTTGGCATTTGGCCCATATTCTCAACTTGGATGAAAATGATGCCAACCGTGTGGTCTTCAATGAAATTACCAAGGATGCAGTCAAAAATGCATTTAAAGAACCACGCAAGATTGATATGGATTTGGTCGATGCCCAACAGGCTCGTCGTGTCCTAGACCGCTTGGTAGGCTATTCAATTTCGCCTGTTTTGTGGAAGAAGGTTAAGAAGGGCTTATCAGCAGGTCGCGTTCAGTCCATTGCCCTTAAACTCATCATTAATCGTGAGAATGAAATCAATGCCTTCCAACCAGAAGAATATTGGACAATTGATGCTGTCTTTAAAAAGGGAACCAAGCAATTTCAGGCTTCCTTCTATGGAGTGGATGGTAAAAAGCTGAAACTGACTAGTAATGATGAGGTCAAGGAAGTCTTGTCTCGTCTGACTAGCAAAGACTTTTCAGTGGATCAGGTGGATAAGAAAGAGCGCAAACGCAATGCTCCTTTACCTTATACCACTTCATCTATGCAGATGGATGCTGCCAATAAAATCAATTTCCGTACTAGAAAAACCATGATGGTTGCCCAACAGCTCTATGAAGGAATTAATATCGGTTCTGGTGTTCAAGGTTTGATTACCTATATGCGTACTGATTCGACTCGTATCAGTCCTGTAGCGCAAAATGAAGCAGCCAGCTTCATTACGGACCGTTTTGGTAGCAAGTATTCTAAGCATGGTAGCAAGGTCAAAAATGCTTCAGGAGCTCAGGATGCCCACGAGGCTATTCGTCCGTCTAGTGTCTTTAATACACCTGAAAGCATCGCTAAGTATCTGGACAAGGATCAGCTCAAGCTTTATACTCTTATCTGGAATCGTTTTGTGGCTAGCCAGATGACAGCTGCTGTCTTTGATACCATGGCTGTTAAATTGTCTCAAAATGGGGTTCAATTTGCTGCCAATGGTAGTCAGGTTAAGTTTGATGGTTATCTTGCCATTTATAATGATTCTGACAAGAATAAGATGTTACCAGACATGGCTGTTGGAGATGTGGTCAAGCAGGTTAATAGTAAACCAGAGCAACATTTCACTCAACCGCCTGCTCGTTATTCTGAAGCGACACTGATCAAGACCTTGGAGGAAAATGGGGTTGGACGTCCGTCAACCTACGCGCCAACCATTGAAACCATTCAGAAACGTTATTATGTTCGCCTTGCAGCCAAACGTTTTGAACCAACAGAGTTGGGAGAAATTGTTAATAAGCTCATCGTTGAATATTTCCCAGATATCGTAAACGTGACCTTCACAGCTGAAATGGAAGGTAAACTAGATGATGTCGAGGTCGGAAAAGAGCAGTGGCAACGCGTTATTGACGCCTTTTACAAACCATTCTCTAAAGAAGTCGCCAAGGCTGAAGAAGAAATGGAAAAAATCCAGATTAAGGATGAACCAGCTGGATTTGACTGTGAAGTGTGTGGTAGTCCAATGGTCATTAAACTTGGTCGTTTTGGTAAGTTCTACGCTTGTAGCAATTTCCCAGATTGCCGTCATACCCAAGCAATCGTGAAAGAGATTGGTGTTGAGTGTCCAAGTTGTCATCAGGGACAAATCATTGAGCGTAAAACAAAACGTAACCGCCTCTTCTATGGTTGCAATCGCTATCCAGAATGTGAATTTACCTCTTGGGACAAGCCTGTTGGTCGTGACTGTCCAAAATGTGGCAACTTCCTCATGGAGAAAAAAGTCCGTGGTGGTGGCAAGCAGGTTGTTTGTGGCAAGGGTGACTACGAGGAAGAAAAGATTAAATAAGAGGAGAGTCCTGAAAGTGAATTTCAGGCTCTTTTTGGTTGGAGCTTGACAAAATTCATCATTGTATGCGAAACTAGAAGAAGATTATTTTAATTAGGAGTAGTTATGCGTATTATTTATCTTATTATTGGTTTTTTATCACTGGCCTTGGCTATTGTTGGGGTTGTTTTACCCTTGTTGCCGACAACGCCTTTCCTTTTGTTGTCTATTGCTTGTTTCTCCAGAAGTTCCAAGCGCTTCGAAGATTGGCTTTACCATACCAAGCTCTATCAAGCATATGTAGCTGATTTTCGCGAGACTAAGTCTATTGCGCGTGAACGTAAGAAAAAAATCATCGTATCCATCTACATTCTGATGGGAATTTCCATTTATTTTGCTCCTCTATTACCAGTTAAAATCGGTCTGGGAGCTTTGACCATCTTTATCACTTATTATCTCTTCAAGGTCATTCCAGACAAAGAATAAGTAAAATTTGTAACTATTTCCCTTGATAAAATTGAAAGCATATTCACAACAATATGATATAATAAATTTAAAGTAATACTCAAGGAGAATCAAATGATTTACGAATTTTGTGCTGAAAATGTGACCTTGCTTGAAAAAGCGATGCAGGCTGGAGCTCGCCGAATCGAACTCTGTGATAATCTAGCAGTTGGTGGAACAACCCCCAGCTATGGAGTGACCAAGGCAGCAGTTGAACTGGCAGCTAACTATGATACGACCATTATGACCATGATTCGTCCTCGTGGTGGCGACTTTATCTATAATGATATGGAAATTGCAATCATGCTAGAAGACATTCGTTTGACTGCTCAGGCTGGAAGTCAAGGGGTTGTATTTGGGGCTTTAACTGCTGAGAAGAAGTTGGATAAGCCTAATCTTGAAAAGTTAATTGCGGCATCCAAAGGGATGGAAATTGTCTTCCACATGGCCTTTGATGAATTGAGTGATGAAGATCAGTTGGAAGCCATTGACTGGCTTAGACAAGCTGGTGTCACCCGTATCCTAACTCGTGCGGGTGTGTCTGGGGATTCTCTAGAGAAACGTTTTGCTCACTATCAAAGAATTTTGGAACATGCTAAAGGTAAAATTGAAATTCTACCAGGTGGGGGGATTGACTTGGACAACCGTCAAACCTTTATAGATCAGCTAGGTGTAACACAATTACATGGAACCAAGGTTGTCTTTTAAAAAAAAGAAAGGAACTGCTAGCTTTGGGTAGCAGTTTTCACTTATGTTTGAAATTTTTAAATCCTATCAGTTTAATCAAGAAAAGGCTCGTGATTATGGTTTTGTAGAAAGTGGTGGAGTTTGGACCAATAGTTTCACTATCTTGCAGGGTGACTTTGTCATGACAGTCTCCATCACTGCTGATAATGTGAGTTTTCAGGTCTTTGACCAGGAAATAGGTGACCTCTATCCTCAAGTTCATATGGAAAGTATGAGAGGAAGTTTTGTTGCAAGTGTCCGTGAGGCTTGTCTGGAGATTCTTTACCAGATTCGGAAGGCTTGTTTTGAGGTACAGGATTTTATCTGTCCTCAGACTAAGCGAATTATGACACAAGTTCAGGAAAAGTATGGAAACCAGTTGGAGTATCTGTGGGAAAAATCGCCTGATACGGCAGTGTTAAGACATGAAGGCAATCAAAAGTGGTATGCCGTCTTGATGAAAATCTCTTGGGATAAGCTGGAAAAGGGCAGAGAAGGACAGGTGGAAGCAGTCAATCTCAAACACGATCAAGTAGCTGACTTGCTTTTAAAAAAGGGCATTTACCCAGCCTTTCATATGAACAAACGTTACTGGATTAGTGTGGCTTTTGATGATACCTTGTCAGATTCAGCAGTACTGGAATTGATAGAAAAAAGTTGGAACTTAACCTTTAAAAAATGAAACATTTCAAGGATTTTCAAGAACTTTAAATTAGCTAAATATTCTATACTGAAGAAATTTTCAGAAAATATTGGATTTTTTCTTGACAAGTGCTTGTGCCTATGCTAAAATACTAAACAAGATATCAAACAAAGGAGAAAGTCAAACATGAAAACAGCTAAGTTTAATCAATTTGCTTTGTTGTTGAGGTACTCGGGCTAGTGCAAAAAGCATTAGTCCTGTTTGGCTTACCAGGCGGGAGTAAATCAACATCTCGCTTGGGTTTCTGAGCGAGATGTTTTTTTTAAAACCACATTTGGAAAAGGGGAAATCTTATGAGAACAGTTGAATTTCTAGATACTAGCCTTCGGGATGGAGAACAGACACCAGGTGTTAATTTTTCAATCAAAGAAAAAATTGCCATCGCAAGGCAGCTGGAGAAATGGGGCATTTCAGCAATTGAAGCTGGTTTTCCAGCGGCTAGTCCAGACTCATTTACGGCAGTGCAGGAGATTGCTAAGGTCTTGAAGAAAACAGCGGTGACTGGTTTAGCCCGCTCTGTCAAGTCTGATATTGATGCTTGTTATGAGGCCCTCAAGGACGCCAAGTATCCACAGGTTCACGTTTTTATTGCTACCAGTCCCATTCACCGCAAGTACAAGCTCAATAAGAGCAAGGAAGAGATTTTGGCAGCTATTAAGGAGCATGTTTCCTATGCACGTTCTAAGTTTGAAGTGGTCGAATTCTCTCCTGAGGATGCAACTAGAACAGAGTTGGATTTCCTCTTGCAAGTTGTTCAAACAGCGGTTGATGCAGGGGCGTCTTATATCAATATCCCTGACACGGTTGGATTCACCACTCCAGAAGAGTACGGTGCTATCTTCAAACACCTGATTGAGAATGTTAAGACAGATCGTCAGATTATCTATTCACCTCACTGTCATGATGACCTTGGAATGGCAGTAGCAAATAGCCTTGCAGCTGTCAAGAATGGGGCAGGTCGTGTTGAAGGGACTATCAATGGTATCGGGGAACGAGCTGGAAATGCTGCTTTGGAAGAAGTTGCAGTTGCCCTCAATATTCGCCAAGATTACTACCAAGCAGAGACCAGTATTGTTTTAAATGAAACAATAAATACGTCAGAAATGGTTTCTCGCTTCTCAGGTATTCCGGTTCCTAAAAACAAGGCTGTGGTTGGTGGTAATGCCTTTTCTCACGAATCTGGTATTCACCAAGACGGAGTCCTTAAAAATCCTCTTACTTATGAGATCATCACACCTGAATTGGTTGGTGTTAAGAGCAATAGTCTTCCGCTTGGTAAATTGTCAGGTCGCCATGCCTTTGTTGAAAAACTAAGAGAATTGGCCCTAGACTTTTCAGAAGAGGACATCAAACCACTCTTTGCTAAGTTCAAGGCTCTGGCAGACAAGAAACAAGAAATCACAGATGCAGATATTCGAGCTCTGGTAGCTGGAACCATGGTTGAAAATCCAGAAGGATTCCACTTTGATGATTTACAACTTCAAACTCATGCAGAAAATGACATTGAAGCACTTGTTAGCCTAGCCAATATGGATGGTGAGAAGGTCGAATTTAATGCGACAGGGCAAGGTTCCGTTGAAGCAATCTTTAACGCTATCGATAAGTTCTTTAACCAATCTGTCCGCTTGGTATCCTATACTATTGACGCTGTGACAGATGGAATTGATGCCCAAGCTCGGGTCTTGGTCACTGTTGAAAACAGAGATACAGAAACCATCTTTAATGCAGCAGGGCTTGATTTCGATGTGTTGAAAGCATCGGCTATTGCCTACATCAATGCCAATACCTTTGTTCAAAAAGAGAATGCTGGTGAGATGGGACGCAGCGTTTCTTACCGCGATATGCCTAGTGTGTAAAGGAGAAGGCTATGACAAAGAAAATAGTAGCTCTAGCAGGGGACGGAATCGGTCCAGAAATCATGGAGGCTGGTTTAGAGGTTCTGGAAGCTCTAGCTGAAAAAACAGGTTTTGACTATGAGATTGACAGACGACCCTTCGGAGGTGCAGGAATTGATGCTGCAGGGCATCCCTTACCTGATGAAACCCTCAAGGTATGTAGAGAAGCAGATGCTATCCTACTAGCAGCTATCGGTAGTCCTCAGTATGATGGAGAAGCGGTTCGCCCTGAACAAGGCCTGCTGGCTCTCCGTAAGGAACTCAATCTTTACGCTAATATTCGGCCTGTAAAAATCTTTGATAGTCTCAAACATTTGTCACCACTCAAACCAGAACGAATTGCTGGTGTAGATTTTGTAGTTGTGCGTGAGTTGACAGGTGGTATCTACTTTGGGGAACATATCCTTGAAGAGCGAAAAGCGCGTGATATCAACGACTATAGCTATGAGGAAGTAGAACGGATTATTCGCAAAGCCTTTGAAATTGCAAGAAATCGCAGAAAAATCGTTACTAGTATCGATAAGCAAAATGTTCTAGCGACCTCAAAACTCTGGCGGAAAGTAGCTGAGGAAGTCGCACAGGATTTCCCAGATGTAACCTTGGAGCACCAGCTAGTCGACTCAGCTGCCATGCTCATGATTACCAATCCTGCTAAGTTTGATGTCATTATGACGGAGAATCTTTTCGGAGATATTCTATCTGATGAATCCAGCGTTCTATCTGGCACACTTGGAGTTATGCCATCAGCCAGTCATTCTGAAAAGGGTCCAAGTCTCTATGAGCCTATTCACGGTTCAGCGCCTGATATTGCAGGTCAAGGAATTGCAAATCCTATCTCCATGATTTTATCAGTGGCTATGATGTTGAGAGATAGTTTTGGACGTTATGAGGATTCGGAACGTATCGAGCGTGCTGTTGAGGTAAGTTTAGCAGCTGGTATATTAACGAGAGATCTAGGAGGACAGGCTTCTACTAAGGAAATGACAGAAGCTATTATTGCAAGGTTATGAAGTTAGACGAAAAAATTACTCTAGTCCTTTTGATTTGGAATGTCATGGTTTTCGTGATTTATGGTATTGACAAATCTAAGGCAAGGAGAAGAGTTTGGCGCATCCCAGAGAAAATCTTACTTATTTTATCCTTTACTTGTGGTGGATTTGGAGCTTGGCTAGCAGGAATCACCTTTCATCACAAGACTAGAAAATGGTACTTTAAAACGGTTTGGTTTCTCGGGATGGTAACTACAATTGTAGCCTTATATTTTATTTGGAGGTAATGGATGGCAGGAAAATCGATTTTTGATAAATTATGGGACCGTCATGTCATCACAGGAGAAGAGGGGCAGCCCCAACTCATGTATGTGGACCAGCATTATATCCACGAGGTGACTAGTCCACAGGCTTTTCAAGGATTGCGAGATGCAGGTCGTAGATTGAGACGACCAGACTTGACATTTGGAACTTTCGATCATAATGTTCCGACCGTCAATATCTACGATATTCGAGATGTGATTTCTAAAGCGCAAATTGATAAGCTTGCTGAAAATGTTGAGGAATTTGGGATTGAACATGCGGCCCACGGTTCTGAAAAACAGGGGATCGTACACATGGTTGGTCCAGAAACAGGACGAACCCAACCAGGAAAATTCATCGTCTGTGGAGACAGCCATACGGCAACCCACGGAGCATTCGGAGCAATCGCCTTTGGAATTGGGACCAGTGAGGTTGAGCATGTCTTTGCTACCCAGACCCTCTGGCAGGTCAAACCCAAGAAAATGCTGGTGGAATTCACAGGTGTTCCTCAAAAGGGAGTTTATTCCAAGGACTTCATTTTAGCCTTGATTGCCAAGTACGGCGTTGCTTGTGGTGTTGGATATGTGGTGGAATATCGTGGGCAGGCTATTGATGCTTTGACCATGGAAGAGAGAATGACCATCTGCAATATGTCCATCGAGTTTGGCTCCAAGATGGGAATTATGAATCCAGATCAGACTACCTATGATTATCTCAAGGGACGCGAATGTGTTCCAGAAGCTTTCGAGGAGGCTGTGGCGGATTGGAAAACAATTGTCAGTGATGATGATGCCGTTTATGATAAGGTTATCAAGATGGATGTCTCAGACTTGGCTCCTATGGTAACCTGGGGAACCAATCCTGCTATGGGAGTTGACTTTGACAGCAGTTTCCCAGAAATTAAGGATATGAATGATGAACGAGCCTATAATTACATGGACTTGGAGCCTGGTCAAAAGCCAGCAGATATTGAACTAGGCTATATCTTTATCGGATCTTGTACCAATGCTCGTCTCAGCGATTTGCAACTGGCTGCGCGATTTGTCAAAGGGAAGAAAATTGCTCCCAACTTAACGGCTATCGTAGTCCCAGGCTCTCGTCCTGTGAAACGAGCTGCTGAGAAGTTGGGCTTGGACAAGGTCTTTCTAGATGCTGGATTTGAGTGGAGAGACCCGGGTTGCTCCATGTGCCTAGGGATGAATCCTGACAAGGTCCCTGATGGTGTTCACTGCGCCTCAACCAGCAATCGAAACTTTGAAGACAGACAAGGCTTCGGCGCTAAAACTCATCTCTGCAGTCCAGCCATGGCAGCTGCGGCAGCTATTGCAGGGCGTTTCGTAGATGTTCGGCAAATGTCAGAAGCCCAGTAAGGAGAGGATATGGAGAAATTTACAGTTTATACGGGAACGACCGTTCCTCTCATGAATGATAACATCGACACCGACCAAATCCTACCCAAGCAGTTTCTCAAGTTAATTGATAAAAAAGGCTTTGGTAAGTACCTCATGTATGCTTGGCGTTATTTGGACGATAAGTATACTGAGGATCCAGACTTTGTCTTTAACCGACCTGAATATCGGAAAGCTAGTATTCTCATCTCAGGAGACAACTTTGGGGCAGGGTCTTCGAGGGAACACGCAGCTTGGGCTCTAGCGGACTATGGTTTTAAGGTCGTGATTGCAGGGTCTTTCGGTGATATTCATTACAATAATGAACTCAATAATGGCATGTTGCCTATTGTACAGCCCAGAGAGGTTAGAGAGAAACTGGCTCAGCTGCAACCGACTGATCAGGTAACTGTGGACTTGGAACAACAGAAAATCATCTCACCAATTGGAGAATTCACTTTTGAAATCGATAGCGAGTGGAAACACAAACTCTTAAATGGTTTAGATGATATCGGTATTACCTTGCAGTATGAAGATTTGATTGCTGCTTATGAAAAACAACGACCAGCCTACTGGCAAGATTAGAAGAAAAATAGAAAAGGAAATATAGAACTATGACAAAACACATTCAATGGAACGGAACACTTTCACAAGAAGGCTATGACATTTTAAAAGGTGAGGGCGGTTGTATCGTTTGCCCTACCAAAGTTGGTTACATCATCATGACTAGCGATAAGGCAGGTCTTGAACGCAAGTTCGCAGCCAAAGAGCGCAACCGAAACAAACCAGGTGTTGTTCTCTGTGGTAGCATGGATGAGCTCCGTGCTTTAGCGCAGCTCAACTCAGAAATTGAAGCCTTCTACCAAAAACATTGGGATGAAGATATTCTTCTTGGTTGTATCCTTCCTTGGAAACCAGAAGCTTTTGAAAAACTCAAAGCTTATGGGGATGGTCGTGAAGAACTGATGACTGACGTTCGTGGTACTAGCTGTTTCGTTATCAAGTTTGGGAAAGCTGGTGAACAATTGGCTGCCAAACTTTGGGAAGAAGGCAAGATGGTCTACGCCTCATCTGCAAACCCATCTGGAAAAGGGAATCGTGGTAAGGTAGAAGGTATCGGAGAACGTATCGAAGGGGCAGTTGACCTTGTTATCGAAGCGGACGACTATGTGGCATCTATCCAGCCTGACAAAACGATTGAAACTCGCTACGAGCAAGGTGTGATGGTCTCTATGGTTGATAAAGACGGCAAACTCATCCCAGAACAAGGAGGAGCACGTTCAACTTCACCAGCACCAGTCGTTATCCGTAAAGGGCTTGACATTGATAAAATCATGATGCACCTGTCAGATAGCTTTAATTCATGGGACTACAGACAGGGAGAGTATTATTAGGATAGAAAAGGAGTGGGGAGAAAATAATCTCTCCTTTTTCTTTTGTTATTTATACAACAAAATCCGAACAATATATTTTAATTTATAACATTATTTGACAAAAACTGTACTTTGGTTTATAATAAATTAAGGAAACGTCGGAAAAGACGTAGTGATGCGAGAGCATAGGTAGGTCATTATAAAAGAAACGAGACATCGATATGTTAAATGAATTTCCAATTTTTGATTACGAAGATATTCAATTGATTCCAAATAAATGTGTGATTAAAAGCCGTGCAGAAGCGGATACAAGCGTCACTCTAGGAAATCACACCTTTAAACTACCTGTTGTACCAGCTAATATGCAAACGATTTTGGATGAAAATGTAGCAGAGCAACTGGCTAAAGGGGCCTACTTCTACATTATGCATCGTTTTGATGAGGCGGGACGCATTCCTTTTATCAAACGCATGCACGATCAAGGGCTCATTGCTTCTATCTCTGTCGGTGTTAAGGACTATGAGTATGATTTTGTTAGCCAGCTCAAGGCTGATGCTCCAGAGTACATCACGATTGATATTGCCCATGGTCATGCAGATAGCGTGATTTCTATGATTCAACACATCAAGAAAGAATTGCCAGATACTTTTGTTATTGCTGGAAATGTGGGAACACCAGAAGCAGTTCGCGAGTTGGAAAATGCGGGTGCGGATGCTACTAAGGTTGGAATCGGTCCTGGTAAGGTTTGTATTACCAAGGTTAAGACTGGTTTTGGTACAGGGGGTTGGCAGTTGGCTGCTCTCCGTTGGTGTGCCAAGGCTGCCCGTAAACCGATTATTGCTGATGGAGGGATTCGTACTCACGGCGATATTGCCAAGTCTATACGTTTCGGTGCCAGCATGGTTATGATTGGTTCCCTCTTTGCAGGACACATCGAAAGTCCAGGAAAAACCATTGAAGTCGATGGTGAACAGTTCAAAGAGTACTACGGTTCAGCTTCTCAATACCAAAAAGGTGCTTACAAAAATGTGGAAGGCAAACGTATCTTGCTTCCTGCCAAAGGTCATCTGCAAGACACTTTAACTGAGATGGAACAAGACCTTCAAAGTGCTATCTCCTATGCAGGTGGACGTCAAGTTGCTGACCTTAAACACGTTGATTATGTGATTGTGAAAAATTCTATCTGGAATGGGGATGCTTCCCACTAAGACAGGCTATATGGCCAGAAAAAAACTTGTTATTAGAGCAAATTTCTGTTATAATAAAACAAGTTTCCACCCTTAGTGTAATGGATATCACGTAAGATTCCGGTTCTTGAGATGGGGGTTCGATTCCCTCAGGGTGGATGTAAACATCCTAAAAAGCCTTTAATAGGGCTTTTTTCTTTATCCTGCCTCAAATTTTTCCCTAAAACTGAAAATCTTATTTTAAAGAATGCCCAAATGCTTTCCAGTCCCGTTTTAAAGTGACTCAGGGGGCTTTTTTTGATATAATAAAAAGGACTGTTATCAGTTAGAAAGAGGTTGGTATGAAAGAATTACAAACTGTACTAAAGAACCATTTTGCAATCGAGTTTGCAGATAAAAAGTTACTGGAAACTGCCTTTACTCATACGAGTTATGCTAATGAGCATCGCCTCTTAAAAATTTCACACAATGAACGCTTGGAATTTTTAGGAGACGCTGTTCTACAGTTATTGATTTCAGAATATCTGTATAAAAAATATCCTAAAAAGCCTGAGGGTGATTTGTCCAAACTCCGTGCTATGATTGTCCGTGAGGAGAGTTTGGCTGGTTTTGCGCGTGATTGCCAGTTTGATCAGTTTATCAAGCTTGGTAAGGGGGAAGAAAAATCTGGGGGGCGCAATCGTGACACCATTCTTGGTGATGCCTTCGAAGCCTTTCTTGGTGCTCTCCTTTTGGACAAGGATGTGGCCAAGGTCAAGGAATTTATCTATCAAGTCATGATTCCTAAGGTTGAAGCAGGCGAATTTGAGATGATTACGGACTACAAAACCCATCTCCAAGAGTTACTACAGGTCAATGGGGATGTGGCTATTCGTTATCAGGTGATTTCTGAAACAGGTCCTGCCCACGATAAGGTTTTTGAAGTAGAAGTTCTTGTTGAGGGTAAGAGTATCGGTCAAGGTCAAGGTCGTTCTAAGAAACTAGCAGAGCAGGAAGCTGCCAAAAATGCCGTTGAGAAAGGGCTGGATTCATGTATTTAAAGGAAATCGAAATTCAGGGATTCAAGTCTTTTGCTGACAAGACCAAGGTCATCTTTGACCAAGGTGTGACGGCAGTCGTTGGCCCCAATGGATCTGGAAAGTCGAATATTACAGAAAGTCTGCGTTGGGCCTTGGGGGAGTCAAGTGTTAAGAGCCTCCGTGGGGGCAAGATGCCAGATGTCATCTTTGCTGGAACTGAAAGTCGCAAACCGCTCAATTATGCTTCTGTAGTTGTGACTCTGGATAATCATGACGGATTTATCAAGGATGCAGGTCAAGAAATCAGAGTCGAACGTCATATCTATCGTAGTGGAGATAGCGAATACAAGATTGACGGCAAGAAAGTGCGTCTACGTGATATTCACGATCTTTTCTTGGATACAGGTTTGGGACGAGATTCCTTCTCCATCATTTCCCAAGGAAAGGTTGAGGAGATTTTTAATTCCAAGCCTGAGGAACGCCGAGCTATTTTTGAAGAAGCTGCTGGAGTTTTAAAATACAAGACTCGCAGAAAAGAAACTGAGAGCAAACTGCAGCAAACTCAGGATAATCTAGACCGCTTAGAGGATATTATCTACGAGTTGGATAATCAAATCAAGCCTCTTGAGAAGCAAGCTGAAAATGCCCGTAAGTTTCTAGACTTGGAAGGTCAACGCAAGGCTATTTATTTAGACGTTTTGGTTGCTCAAATCAAGGAAAATAAGGCTGAACTAGAGTCTACAGAAGAAGAGTTGGCACAGGTTCAGGAACTCTTGACGGGCTACTACCAGAAGCGTGAAAAATTAGAAGAAGAAAATCAGAATCTCAAGAAGCAACGCCAAGATTTGCAGGCTGAAATGGCCAAAGACCAAGGTAGTTTGATGGATTTGACCAGTCTGATTAGTGATTTAGAGAGAAAATTAGCCCTATCGAAACTGGAATCTGAGCAAGTAGCCCTCAATCAACAGGAAGCACAAGCCCGTTTGGCTGCTTTGGAGGATAAGAGAAATTCACTCAGCAAAGAAAAATCTGATAAGGAAAGCTCTTTAGCCCTCTTAGAGGAAAATCTAGTCCAAAATAATCAAAAACTCAATCGTTTAGAGGCTGAATTACTGGCTTTTTCAGATGATCCAGATCAGATGATTGAGCTCTTACGTGAACGCTTTGTAGCCCTTTTACAAGAAGAAGCGGATGTCTCAAACCAGTTGACCCGTATCGAAAACGAGTTGGAAAATAGTCGTCAGCTTTCTCAAAAACAAGCAGATCAATTAGAAAAGCTAAAAGAACAGTTGGCTACAGCTAAAGAGAAGGCTGGTCATCAAAAAGAAGAACTTGAAACTGCCAAGGAGCAGGTTCATAAATTACTGGCCGACTACCAAGTCTGTGCAAAGGAGCAAGAGGAGCAAAAAACTTCCTATCAAGCTCAACAAAGTCAACTCTTTGACCGTCTGGATAGTCTCAAAAACAAGCAGGCTAGAGCCCAAAGTTTGGAAAATATCCTTAGAAACCATAGTAACTTTTATGCAGGTGTCAAGAGTGTTCTCCAAGAAAAAGACCGCCTAGGTGGGATTGTTGGGGCAGTCAGTGAGCATCTGACCTTTGATGTGCATTATCAAACTGCCCTAGAGATTGCGCTTGGAGCCAGCAGTCAGCATATCATCGTGGAAGATGAACATGCGGCAACCAAGGCAATTGATTTCCTAAAACGAAATAGAGCTGGTCGTGCGACTTTCCTTCCGTTGACAACGATCAAGGCGCGTACGATTTCTAGCCAGAACCAAGATGCTATCGCTGCAAGTCCAGGATTTCTGGGCATGGCAGATGAGCTGGTGACATTCGATACTAGACTGGAAGCTATTTTCAAGAACTTGCTAGCTACGACGGCTATCTTTGATACCGTAGAACATGCGCGTGAAGCTGCTCGACAAGTTCGTTATCAGGTTCGCATGGTGACACTGGATGGGACAGAGCTGCGTACAGGTGGTTCCTATGCAGGTGGAGCTAATCGCCAGAATAATAGCATTTTCATCAAGCCAGAACTGGAGCAATTACAAAAAGAAATTGCTGAAGAAGAAGCAAGTCTTCGTTCAGAAGAGGCGAGTTTGAAAATCTTGCAAGAGGAGGTGGTTTCATTGACAGAAAGATTAGAAGCCATCAAATCTCAAGGAGAGCAGGCTCGTATTCAGGAGCAGGGCTTGGCCCTCGCTTATCAGCAGACCAGTCAGCAAGTTGAGGAACTGGAAACTCTTTGGAAACTCCAAGAAGGAGAATTAAATCGTCTTTCTGAGGGAGATTGGCAAGCGGATAAGGAAAAATGCCAAGAGCGCCTTACTACTATCGCCAGTGACAAGCAAAATCTGGAAGCTGAGATTGAAGAGATTAAGTCTAACAAAAATGCCATCCAAGAACGCTATCAAAACTTGCAGGAAGAGCTAGCGCAAGCACGCTTGCTTAAGACAGAACTGCAAGGGCAAAAACGTTATGAAGTGGCTGATATTGAGCGTTTAGGCAAGGAATTGGATAATTTAGATATCGAACAAGAGGAAATCCAACGCCTCCTTCAAGAAAAGGTTGATAATCTTGAGAAAGTTGATACGGATTTGCTCAGTCAGCAGGCCGAAGAAGCCAAAACTCAAAAAACAAATCTTCAACAAGGTTTGATTCGCAAGCAGTTTGAATTGGATGATATAGAAGGTCAGCTGGATGATATTGCCAGTCATTTGTACCAGGCTCGCCAGCAGAATGAAGAGTGGATTCGCAAGCAAACACGTGCTGAAGCCAAGAAAGAAAAGATCAGCGAGCGCTTGCGCTATCTACAAAGCCAATTAACAGACCAGTACCAGATTAGCTATACTGAAGCTCTAGAAAAGGCGCATGAGTTGGAAAATCTCAATCTGGCGGAGCAGGAAGTTAAGGATTTGGAGAAGGCTATTCGCTCACTGGGGCCTGTCAATTTAGAAGCTATTGAACAGTATGAAGAAGTTCACAACCGTCTGGATTTCCTAAATAGCCAACGTGATGATATTTTGTCTGCGAAAAACCTGCTTCTTGAAACCATCACAGAGATGAATGATGAGGTCAAGGAACGCTTTAAATCAACCTTTGAGGCCATTCGTGAGTCCTTTAAAGTGACCTTCAATCAGATGTTTGGTGGAGGTCAGGCAGACCTGATTTTGACTGAGGGAGACTTGCTGACAGCTGGGGTTGAGATTTCTGTCCAACCGCCAGGCAAGAAAATTCAGTCTCTCAACCTCATGAGTGGTGGGGAAAAAGCCTTGTCGGCTCTAGCTTTGCTTTTTTCTATCATTCGAGTTAAGACTATCCCATTTGTCATCTTGGATGAGGTGGAAGCTGCGCTGGATGAAGCCAATGTAAAACGTTTTGGGGATTACCTCAACCGCTTTGACAAGGACAGCCAGTTTATCGTTGTGACCCACCGTAAGGGAACCATGGCAGCGGCTGATTCCATCTATGGAGTGACCATGCAGGAATCGGGTGTTTCAAAAATTGTTTCGGTTAAGTTAAAAGATTTAGAAAGTATTGAAGGATGACAATTAAACTAGTAGCAACGGATATGGACGGAACCTTCCTAGATGGAAATGGGCGCTTTGATATGGATCGCCTTAAGTCTCTCTTAGCTTCCTACAAGGAAAAAGGGATTTACTTTGCGGTGGCTTCGGGTCGCGGATTTCTGTCTCTAGAAAAGTTATTTGCTGCTGTTCGTGATGACATTATTTTCATCGCTGAAAATGGCAGTTTGGTAGAGTATCAAGGTCAGGATTTGTATGAAGCGACCATGTCTCGTGAGTTTTATCTGGCGACTTTTGAAAAGCTGAAAACGTCACCTTATGTAGATATCAATAAATTGCTCTTGACGGGGAGAAAAGGCTCTTATGTGCTAGATACGGTTGATGAGACCTATTTGAAAGAGAGCCAGCATTATAATGAAAATATCCAAAAAGTAGCGAGTTTAGAAGATATCACAGATGATATTTTCAAATTTACAACCAATTTCACAGAAGAAACGCTTGAAGCTGGAGAAGCTTGGGTAAACGAAAACGTTCCTGGTGTTAAGGCTATGACAACTGGCTTTGAATCTATTGATATCGTTCTGGACTATGTCGATAAGGGTGTGGCCATTGTTGAATTAGCTAAAAAACTTGGTATCACAATGGATCAGGTTATGGCTTTTGGAGACAATCTAAATGACTTGCACATGATGCAGGTTGTCGGTCATCCTGTGGCTCCTGAAAATGCGCGACCAGAAATTTTAGAATTAGTAGAAACTGTGATTGGTCACCATAAGGACCAGTCGGTTATAGCTTATATGGAGGGCTTATAATGGCAGATATAAAATTGATTGCATTGGACTTGGACGGGACCTTGCTGACTACTGATAAAAGGTTGACGGATCGTACCAAGGCAACCCTGAAAGCTGCGCGTGATCGTGGTATCAAGGTCGTATTGACAACTGGTCGTCCCTTAAAAGCCATGGATTTCTTCCTCCATGAGCTAGGGACTGACGGCCAGGAAGATGAGTATACGATTACTTTTAATGGTGGTTTGGTTCAGAAAAATACAGGTGAAATCCTTGATAAGACAGTCTTTTCATATGATGATGTGGCACGCTTGTATGAAGAAACAGAGAAATTATCACTGCCTCTTGATGCTATTTCAGAAGGAACTGTTTATCAAATTCAATCTGACCAAGAAAGTCTTTATGCCAAATTCAATCCAGCTTTGACCTTTGTTCCAGTGGACTTTGAAGACTTATCTAGTCAAATGACCTACAACAAATGCGTGACCGCCTTTGCTCAAGAACCCTTGGATGCAGCCATTCAGAAGATTTCTCTAGAATTGTTTGACCAATATGAAATCTTTAAATCACGTGAAATGTTGCTAGAGTGGTCACCAAAGAATGTTCATAAAGCAACAGGTTTAGCAAAACTAATCAGCCATCTCGGAATCGACCAAAGCCAAGTCATGGCTTGTGGTGACGAGGCCAATGACCTCTCTATGATTGAATGGGCAGGGTTCGGTGTTGCCATGCAAAACGCTGTTCCTGAAGTTAAGGCAGTCGCAAATGTAGTGACGCCAATGACCAACGATGAAGAGGCTGTCGTCTGGGCTATCGAAGAATACGTGCTAAAGGAGAACTAAGATATGGGATTATTTGACCGTCTATTCGGAAAAAAAGAAGAACCTAAAATCGAAGAAGTTGTAAAAGAAGCTCTGGAAAATCTTGATTTGTCTGAAGATGTTGAGTCTTCTCTTACAGAAGCTGAGGAAGTTCCTCAAGAAGATGCAGAAGTTGCTGAAGAAGCTGTGTTTGAAGAAGAGGAAAATCAAGACACAGTTGAAGAAAGTCAGGATTCAGAATCAGTTGTAGAAGTTCAACAAGAAGAAGTCGCAGTGAAAGAGAATCCTGAGTTCATAGAAACTGTAGAAGAAAATAGTTCTGAAGTTCTTGAACCAGAAATTCCTCAAGCAGAAGAAACTGTTCAGGAAAAATATGACCGCAGTCTTAAGAAGACTCGTACGGGCTTCGGTGCTCGCTTGAACGCTTTCTTTGCTAACTTCCGCTCTGTTGACGAAGAATTTTTCGAGGAACTGGAAGAATTGCTGATCATGAGTGACGTTGGTGTTCAAGTCGCTTCAAACTTAACTGAGGAGTTACGCTACGAAGCCAAGCTTGAAAACGCTAAGAAACCCGACGCACTACGGCGTGTCATCATTGAGAAATTGGTTGAGCTTTATGAAAAGGATGGCAACTACGATGAACGTATCCACTTCCAAGATGGCTTGACAGTCATGCTCTTTGTGGGGGTTAATGGTGTTGGGAAAACAACTTCTATCGGGAAACTAGCCCACTGCTACAAACAAGCTGGTAAGAAGGTCATGCTGGTTGCAGCAGATACCTTCCGTGCAGGGGCAGTAGCTCAGCTAGCTGAATGGGGCCGACGAGTAGATGTTCCAGTTGTGACTGGACCTGAAAAAGCTGACCCAGCTAGTGTAGTCTTTGATGGTATGGAACGTGCCGTAGCTGAAGGTATCGATATTCTCATGATTGACACCGCTGGTCGTCTGCAAAATAAGGACAACCTCATGGCTGAGTTGGAAAAGATTGGTCGTATCATCAAACGTGTGGTGCCAGAAGCACCCCATGAAACTTTCTTAGCCCTTGATGCATCAACAGGTCAAAACGCTCTTGTACAGGCCAAAGAATTTTCGAAAATCACTCCTTTGACAGGAATTGTCTTGACTAAGATTGATGGAACTGCTAGAGGTGGTGTGGTTCTAGCCATCCGAGAAGAACTCAATATTCCTGTAAAATTGATTGGTTTTGGTGAAAAAATCGATGATATTGGAGAGTTTAACTCAGAAAACTTTATGAAAGGTCTCTTAGAAGGCTTAATCTAATCATGACCACCCGTCTAACGGGTGGTTTGAACCAAGGGCTATAAGCCCAAATTACCGAGCCTGGGACAAAATAGTTCTCGACCACAAAAAAGCTAGAGCTTTCCAATTGCGGAACTCTCTAGCTTTTTAATTTTGAGTCGTTCTCTTATTGTATTTTAGGAGGTTATTAGCCATAAGTACCAAGCCCATGTCAATTTTCACCTGACGCTTGCCCCTCAGATTACATCTCTTGTAACCCAAACAAGCCTTTATCTGACCAAAGACAGGTTCCACATCAATCTTGCGTTGAGCGAAAATCTGTCTACCTTGGGGAGATAAAAGCGCCTGGCATTCTTTAGCTTTCAAGTTTTGATAGCGTTCGTTCATATAGAGTCCCTTTTGAGGAGCTGATTCAGGTTCATCTGCGTAGTAAACCTTGATTTCCTGTTGAAAGTCCGTCTGTGTTTTCTGATGTTTGATATGGTGAAAACGATAGCACCAGCCATCAGGATGTGTGTAGCTATCCTCCTTGTCATTATAGTGCCAATTCGCTAAGTTTCTAGCTGACTGTTTATACCCTCTCTTCTGTTCCTTGTCAAACATGGCATATTTAATCAGATGCTTCACCTTCTTTTCATCTAAACGAAGGAGGTTCTCTTCACTTCCATATCCAGCATCTGCGACAATTGTCTTTACGTCATGCGGATAGGTTTCAAGTAAGGGCAGAAGAGTCTTGGTATCTGTCGGATTTGAGAAGACATCATAGTGAAGAACAAATTGGTTTTCAGTAGCGATTTGAAGATTATAAGCAGCCTTGAGTTGACCATTTTTCATATGGTCTTCTTTCATTCGCATAAAAGTGGCATCTGGATCGGTTTTGGAAAAACTGTTGCGTCCTTCAAATGTCTCCTGATAGTTCTCATATTTTTCAGCACGTACTGAAAAATCATCCTTGACTTTACGCAAAACTTTCTTGAGTTTACGACGCTGGGTTTTACGTTCATCCTTTCCTTTAACGGGGGTCTCCTCAATGTCCTGGTTCAGTTTTTCCAATTCTTCTTCAAGGACTTGAGCGAATGCAAGCAACTGCTCTGAAGAAATTGGTTCTTCTTCATCCAGCTTAATAGCCTGATGGATAAGGGGTGTGATTTCTTCTTGAAAATAGATCTGTATCTGTTCTTGAAGTTTGGCGGAGAATTTCTCTGTCGCTTTCTTCCACACGAAACTATACTTGTTGGCATTAGCTTCAATCTTAGTCCCGTCAATGAACAAGCAATCTAAAGTCACTAACTCTTCCATTTTTAAACGAAGATTGAGGTCGATGAAAAGATTACGAATGAGTTCTTCCATCCCTTCAGCGACTCGAAAACGATTGATGGTGCGATAGCTGACAAGCAACTGCCCTGTTAGATATTGCATAGCCAGATTTTCAACCATCATTTTTTCAATTTTTCGACCAGAGAAAATCCCTTGTGAATAGGCAAATAGAAGAGTAGATACAAGCATTTTAGGGTGATAAGACGGGCGACCAAAGGCATGATAGAAGGCATGGAAGTGACTATATTCCAAGGTATTCACCACTTTTTCAATAGTAAAGACGAGATGGTCTTGTGGCAATAAAGAACTGATTTCTAGTGGTAAAGTTGTTTGATTTGTGTTATAGTGAATATGCATGGGATAGCCTTTCTAAATGGTTTATTGGGCAATTCTATTTTATCAAGACTATCGCAACCATGCAAAAAAGCAACGGCAAATCCGTTGCTTTTTTTGAAGACAAGAGACTATTGTCCCAGACTCTTCACGTTGTTCAAGCCTTATTGCTCTTGACTCGTCACTTGCCTCTTAATACTCAATGAAAATCAAAGAGCAAACTAGGAAACTAACCGAAGGCTGTACTTGAGTACGGCAAGGCAACGTTGACGTGGTTTGAAGAGATTTTCGAAGAGTATAAAGAGGCTTTAGTATTACTTACCACTATCCCTAAAGAGAGCCTCATATTCTTTTACACTTAATTTATCTAGTGCTATATCATGCTTTACTCGTTCTCAAATTTTCATACTCGTGAAGAAATCATCCAATAGATAATTTCTTTAATCTTGAATATATTTCTTAATTGTGGCTTCATTGAGTCCAACCGTACTCACATAATAACCTTCCGCCCAAAAATGCCGATTCCCAAACTTGTACTTGAGATTGGCGTGTTTGTCAAACATCATGAGTGCACTTTTACCTTTTAAATAACCCATGAAACTTGAAACACTTATCCTTGGTGGAATACTGACTAACATATGTACATGGTCTGGCATTAAGTGACCCTCGATAATTTCAA
>NZ_RJPX01000014.1:0-47494 GCF_003944325.1 Streptococcus mitis
TCTTTGCCTTTACTTATGGAGAAGAGATTCCTAAGCTTCTCGGCATTTCTAAAATACCTGCAGAAGACGTCTGTCAGTCTTCAAAATTACTCCAACATAAAATCTAAAAACTAATCTTCAACCCCATTCAAACGTCTCACACTAACTTCCACCATAGCGGAACTTAATCTGAAACGCTTTCAGATGAGGGGATTTTGTGCGCTCTTTTTTTCGATTCATTTTGGCTACAAAAGCAATGAAATCAAGCATGATTAAAACCAGTGGAATTTACCCTGACACGGATTTCCACTGGTTTTTAGGATTTTTATCAGACTAACTTCCACTTGGAGTAGCAGTGGAACTTAGTTTGGGAATTTACCTTACAAACTTATCTCCCTGCTCTGAGGGGCTCAATAACTTCCTCCACCAGTTGGGTACAAGCTTCCTTGATTTGTTTTTTATAGAGGAGAGGATTGAGGGCATCCGCCACCTCTAGCTTATAGTCCTGATAGCGCTGGCTCTTGGTCAGCTGACTTTCTCCTAGTTGTTTTTTAGCTCCCTTACGGCAGTGTTCGACATAGTAACGGAGTTCATCTTCGCCGACATACCAGCGTTTGCTAAAGATTTGGATATGTTGCTGGATGACAGCCTCGATCATCTGATCCAAGATATTTGCGATAGACTGACCACGATAACTTTCTGGATGCTCTTGAACTTCTCTCCACAGTTCAGTGATGATCTGGGCAAGATTTGGATTGGTCTTCTCAAGACTCTGAATATAGTTATCCACCGCTTCCTTATCTTGAGCGCTGAGGTTCTTTTCTTGACTCTGGCCTTGCTCAATCAGGCTTTGGATCAAGGTTAAGATATAGGCATAGTTAATTTCGTCCACTTGGATAGACTCCAGTTCATAGTGGATATCAAGTGGTTCACCATCGTCATCATCCTCTACTCGGCTTTTTAATTCTGCAAGGACATTTCGATAAAGTCCCAGATACCTTTCCAACTTTTCTCCATCAAGTCCCGTCTGACTGTAAAGCTCTTCCTCATCATACTCTTTATACACTCGGATAGAGGCTAGGTATTTATCAAAGGCTTGATAGGTTTTAGCTAGTTTCCTCAACTCAGGCGTAGAAACTTGCTCGATTTGGAGTTCATCCTCAGGATCATCGGTGATGAGATTTTGGAAATCACTGCAACTCCTCAAAAAGTTTCTCTTCTCCTCTTCCCAACTCGGAGCTAGGACCTCGTTTTCTCCACCATTCGAGTAGAGTTTGAGGGCATTATCCACTGCTTCCTTAAAAGCTAGGGGCTTTTGGAAGGTGATGATATGACCATAGGTCTTACTGCTATCAAAAATACGATTGGTTCGGCTAAAGGCCTGAATCAAGTCCTGCGGTTGCATGGGCTTTCTGTCAATAAAGAGAGTTGATAGACAAGGGGCATCAAATCCTGTTAAGAGACGGTTGACCACGATAACCAAGTCCAACTGTTCATTGCGATAGAGGTATTTGTCCTGTTTTCGAGCTAGACGGTTATTGACATCCGTATTAAAGCCACGAAGATCCGCCATGGTAAAGTGGGTATCAAACTCTTGGTTATAGTCTTCTAAAACCTGCTTCATGTGGTCTTGATTGGCTCTTGAGTCTTCTTCATTTTCTGTGACCGAATAAGTGATGGTCGCCTTTGGAAAGTCAGGAAGGATCTGCTTGACCCTCTCCGATACCTTGAGCCTCGTCTCCCCAGCCTTGACTCGCTTGAGGAGATCATAGTAGGCCTGGGCTTGAGGAATTGACTTGACGGTCAGGATAGCGTTGTAGGTCTTACCCACTCCTTTTTGGAAGCCTAATTGTTGACGAGATTTATTGATAATGGCATCCAAGACTTCCAGCATATGCTCCTCATCCTCGTATACGGTATCTGGCATGTCATTTTCAGATTTATCTGTGATGAGGGTATTGCGATAATCCACTTTAAAGCCTAAAACTGCTCCATCATGGATGGCTTCCTTGACTGTATACTCATGGAGACGGTCTCCGTACTGTTGTTGGGTAGTTTGGGCTAGATCACCGACCTGCTGGCGTTTATTTTCCTTAAAGATAGGCGTTCCTGTAAAACCATACCAGAGCGACTGAGGGAAAAAGGCCTTAATATCTTTTTGTGTCTGTGGAGTCACAGCACGGTGGCATTCATCCACGACAAAGGCCACTCGGAGTCCCTTGATTTTGTCAGCATCTCTTTGGTAAAGACCTTGCTCAAACTTACGCATCATGGTGATGATTTTCTGGATGGTCGTTACCACCACACGCTTATCATTACTTCCTAGTCGCTTGACCAAATCATGGGTATTGTCCGTCTCGTCAATATCAATAACATCATTGGTCGCATAGGAGAGAAAGGATGAAGTGGTCTGTTGGTCCAAGTCCCTGCGGTCAACGACAAAAATTGTCTTTTGAATAGAAGGTATTTGTAGGAGATTCCGAGCCACCTTATAAGAAGTCAGGGTCTTCCCTGAACCTGTCGTGTGCCAGACATAGCCAGACTCCTGACGACGAGAAGCTTCCTGAACAGCCTCAATAGCATGGATCTGGTAAGGACGCAGAAGGATAAGAGCCTTCTTACTATCATCAAGAACAGAATACTGCATAACCATCTGGTGGGCACGAGGGATAGAAAGGACTTCGTGGGCAAAACTGGTCAAGCTCGTTATGGGTTGGTTGTCCTTATCCACCCACTTAGTTAGAAATTGCTTGTTGAGTTTATTTTCTCTGGCTGCAGCGATATAGCGTGTGTCTACTTTATTGGTCACAACAAACATCTGTAAGCTAGAGAAAATACCACGGAACTTGCCTTCCCTATCATACTTCTTAATTTGATGAAAGGCATCTAGAAAAGCAACTCTGGGACTTTTAAGTTCGATCTGAATCATTGGAAGGCCATTGATCAAGAGGGTCACATCTAGCCTGCGATCTTGATCCTGAGGATTTACCTTATCTCTCTCGACTTGGTTGACAACCTCATAACTGGACTTGCCAGCTGCGATATTGTCTCGCCAGATAACGGATAAACGGATAGTCCCCAAACTAGCATCTTCTCTTTGAACCTCAACCTTGGCAATGCCATTTTCTCCGACCAACCACTTGGCCGCATCATAGTAGCTAACAAAGTTCAGTTGATTCTTTATCTGGCGTTTTTCTTGTTCTGTCAGGGGATGATCTGCCAATAGCGCCACATTGTTCTGGGCTAGCTTTTCAAAGAAGTTTTCCCATAATTGCTCTTCTGTTTTAAGGTCTTCTCTGTATGTCCATTGACTTTCCCCAGTTACCAGTTGGCTGATCAGTTGTTTTTCTATCTCCAGTTCTGGTTTTACCTGTATCATACTCTCTCCTTTGCTACATGTCTGCTCCCTTTATTATAGCATGTTTAGCCTCAAATTCCACCACTCTTCCCATCACAAAAAAGACTCATTCCCCCTTTCTCCTCCAAAATATGGTATAGTAGAGTTATACTATCTATGAGGAGTTTACATGTCACAGGATAAACAAATGAAAGCTGTTTCTCCCCTTCTGCAGCAAGTTATCAATATCTCATCGATTGTCGGTGGAGTTGGGAGTTTGATTTTCTGTATTTGGGCTTATCAGGCTGGGATTTTACAGTCTAAGGAAACCCTCTCTGCCTTTATCCAGCAGGCAGGTATCTGGGGGCCACCTCTCTTTATCTTTTTACAGATTTTACAGACGGTCGTCCCTATCATTCCAGGAGCCTTGACCTCGGTGGCTGGGGTCTTTATCTACGGTCACATCATCGGGACTATCTACAACTATATCGGCATTGTCATTGGCTGTGCCATTATCTTTTATCTGGTGCGCCTCTACGGAGCTGCCTTTGTCCAGTCTGTCGTCAGCAAGCGCACCTACGACAAGTATATCGGTTGGTTGGATAAGGGCAATCGTTTTGACCGTTTCTTTATTTTTATGATGATTTGGCCCATTAGTCCAGCTGACTTTCTCTGTATGCTGGCTGCCCTGACCAAGATGAGCTTCAAGCGCTATATGACCATCATCATTCTGACCAAGCCCTTTACTCTCGTGGTTTATACCTACGGTCTGACCTATATTATCGACTTTTTCTGGCAAATGCTTTGACACGTAAAAAATCCGTTTGGTTTCCCAAGCGGATTTTGTGCTTTATTTTGAAACTTCTTTTGCAAGAACAAAGTTTCCAAGTGTGGCAGAACCATTTCCTGCGACTGCTGGCGTCACGATATAGTCACGCACATCAGGTACTGGTAGGTAGCCATTAAGAAGAGATGTAAATTTCTCACGGACACGGTCCAGCATGTGTTGTTGAGCCATGACCCCTCCACCAAAGACAATCACATCTGGGCGGAAAGTCACTGTCGCATTGACCGCAGCTTGAGCGATATAGTAGGCTTGAACATCCCAAACAGGGTTATTGAGTTCAATATTTTCCCCACGAACACCTGTACGAGCTTCCAAACTTGGACCAGCTGCATAGCCTTCCAGACATCCCTTGTGGAATGGACAAACACCGTTGAATTCCTTTTCAATATCCATTGGGTGTCTAGCAACATAGTAGTGACCCATTTCAGGGTGACCCACACCACCGATGAACTCACCACGTTGAATAACACCTGCACCGATACCTGTACCGATTGTGTAGTAAACCAAGTTTTCGATACGACCACCAGCATTATTACGGGCAACCACTTCACCATAAGCAGAGCTGTTTACATCTGTAGTGAAGTACATTGGCACGTTTAGGGCGCGACGAAGGGCACCAAGCAAGTCCACATTTGCCCAGTTTGGTTTTGGAGTCGTCGTGATAAAGCCATAAGTTTTTGAGTTTTTATCAATATCAATCGGACCAAATGAACCGACTGCAAGACCAGCAAGATTATCGAATTTTGAGAAGAACTCGATGGTTTTATCGATTGTTTCGATTGGAGTGGTTGTTGGAAATTGTGTTTTTTCTACAACGTTAAAGTTTTCATCACCGACAGCACAGACAAACTTTGTACCGCCCGCTTCCAAGCTTCCATATAATTTTGTCATGATAAACCTCTTGTTTTTATTTTCTTTATTATAGCATATTTGAAAAGTCTAAATTTCTCTATTTTTTAGATTTTCCTCTGTAAATCTTACCATTCAAGCAAAAACGAACAAACATGTCATTTGTTCGTTTTCATTTTGAGAGGATTAATTAGATTTTCACTTCAATAACGGCATCTCCCTTCGCAACTGAACCTGTTGCGACTGGTGCTACTGAAGCGTAGTCAGCTGTGTTTGTAACGATAACCATTGTTGTATCATCAAGTCCAGCTGCAGCGATTTTGTTTGAGTCAAATGTTCCAAGAACATCGCCAGCTTTAACCTTATCACCTTGAGCAACTTTTGCTTCAAAACCTTCACCATTCATAGATACAGTGTCAATACCAACGTGGATCAAAACTTCAGCACCAGCAGTTGTTTTCAAACCAAAAGCGTGTCCTGTTGGAAAGGCAATTGAAACTTCAGCATCAGCTGGTGCATATGCCACACCTTGACTTGGTTTCACAGCGATACCTTGCCCCATAGCTCCACTTGAGAAGACTGGGTCATTGACATCAGCAAGAGCGACAACATCACCGACGATAGGAGTTACAAGTGTTTCATTTTGAAGAGCTGCTGGAATGTTACCAGTTGTTTCTTCTTGGACCAAACGTTCTGTCGCTACTTCAGTAGCAACTTCTTTTTCATCCTCATAACCAAACATGTAAGTGAGGGCAAAACCAAGTGCAAATGATACAGCTACCATAAGAAGGTATTGGGCAAGTTGTCCGTTACCGATGTAAAGCATTGTACCAGGGATGATGGTGATACCATTACCAGTACCTGCAAGTCCAAGGATAGAAGCCAATCCACCACCGATTGCACCAGCAATTAATGAAAGGAAGAATGGTTTACGGAAGCGCAAGTTCACCCCGAAGATAGCAGGCTCTGTAATACCGAGGAAGGCAGAAAGAGCAGCTGGGAAAGCAAGTGTTTTCAGTTTTGGATTTTTAGTTTTAACACCAACCGCAACAGTCGCAGCACCTTGAGCTGTCATAGCAGCTGTGATGATCGCGTTGAATGGGTTAGCATGGTCAGCAGCAAGCAATTGAACTTCAAGCAAGTTGAAGATGTGGTGCACACCTGACACGACGATCAATTGATGAACCCCACCAATCAAGAAACCACCAAGACCAAATGGCAAGTTAAGGATCGCTTTTGTAGCGATAAGGATATAGTTTTCAACGACGTGGAAAACCGGCCCGATGACAAAGAGTCCAAGGATAGACATAACCAAAAGTGTCACGAATGGTGTTACCAAGAGGTCAATCACATCTGGAACAACCTTGCGGACAGCTTTTTCAAATTTTGCTCCGACAACCCCGATGATGAAGGCTGGAAGAACGGAACCTTGCAAACCAACAACAGGGATGAAACCAAAGAAGTTCATAGCTGTTACTTCACCACCTGAAGCGACCGCCCAAGCGTTTGGAAGTGAACCAGAAACAAGCATCATACCAAGAACGATACCAACGGCAGGGTTACCACCGAATACACGGAAGGTTGACCAAACAACCAAACCTGGCAAGATGATGAAGGCTGTATCTGTCAAGATTTGTGTGTAAGTTGCAAAGTCTCCTGGAAGTGGCATTTCAAGAGCGTTGAAAAGGCCACGCACACCCATGAAGAGACCTGTCGCTACGATAACTGGGATGATTGGAACGAAAACGTCACCGAAAGTACGGATAGCACGTTGGAACCAATTCCCTTGTTTAGCAGCTTCTGCTTTCATGTCAGCTTTAGATGATGTTGGCAAACCAAGTGCAACAACTTCATCGTACATTTTGTTAACTGTACCTGTACCAAAGATGATTTGGTATTGACCTGAGTTAAAGAAAGCACCTTGAACTTTTTCCAAGTTCTCAATCACTTCTTTATTGATTTTTCCTTCATCTTTGACCATGACACGAAGACGAGTCGCACAGTGAGCTACACTGTTGACATTTTCACGTCCGCCCAAGGCATCGATGACTTTTTTTGCAATTTCCTGATTATTCATTTGCAAAAATCTCCTTATATAAAATTTTGTTCTTGTTTGAAAGCGATTTTATCCGCCCTACGACTTTTATTTTATCATGTTTTAGAAATATGTCAAGCGTTTTGCAGAAAAAATATTCTATCCACTTAGTAAGCTCGCTTTAGATTGATTGATTTTGACTGTTTTATCAGGAATTCCTTAAAAAAACAAGTTTAAAATCTTAGTTAAAAGGCTTTTATTTCATTATCTTTCATATTTTCCTGAAAATTTGATTGGTTTCCTGCATTTATTTTATGATAAACGTTTGACAGTTTTTTCTCTTTTTTAACATAAAAGTCTTGCTTTTTTTTCCGAAAACGGTTACTATTAAAAGTGATAAGATTTTTGGAGGAATGAAAGAATGGAATGGACTACTGAGCGTCGTTACAGACTTTATCAAGACTGGACGCAAGAAGAAATTAAGAATATTAAGGAAAATATGGCACAATCTCCATGGCATACTCATTACCATGTTGAGCCAAAAACAGGACTTCTCAACGACCCAAATGGCTTTTCTTACTTTGATGGAAAGTGGATTGTTTTTTATCAGAATTTTCCTTTTGGTGCAGCCCACGGTTTGAAATCTTGGGCACAGCTAGAAAGTGATGATTTGATTCACTTCACGGAAACTGGAGTCAAAATTTTGCCTGATACTCCATTAGATAGCCACGGTGCCTACTCTGGTTCTGCCATGCAGTTTGGCGATAACTTGTTCCTATTTTATACAGGAAATGTTCGTGATGAAAACTGGATCCGTCACCCTTACCAGATTGGAGCTTTGATGAATAAGGATGGCAAGATTACAAAGATTGATAAGATCTTAATCGACCAGCCTGCTGACTCAACTGACCACTTCCGTGATCCGCAAATTTTTAACTTCAAGGGCCAATACTATGCTATCGTCGGTGGACAGGACTTGGAGAAAAAAGGCTTCGTCCGTCTCTACAAGGCTGTAGACAACGACTACACAAACTGGCAAGCAGTTGGCAACCTTGACTTTGCTAACGATCGTACTGCCTACATGATGGAATGTCCAAATCTGGTCTTTGTAGGGGAACAACCTGTCCTTCTCTACTGTCCACAAGGATTGGATAAGAAAGTTCTAGACTACGATAATATCTTTCCAAATATGTATAAGATTGGGGCTTCCTTTGACCCTGAAAATGCTAAAATGGTAGATGTATCTCAACTTCAAAACATGGACTATGGTTTCGAAGCCTATGCAACTCAAGCCTTCAACGCTCCTGATGGACGTGCTCTAGCTGTTAGCTGGCTTGGCTTGCCAGATGTTTCTTACCCATCTGACCGTTTTGACCACCAAGGAACCTTCTCTTTGGTCAAGGAACTCACTATCAAAGACGGCAAACTCTACCAATACCCAGTCGCAGCTATCAAGGACCTTCGTGCTTCTGAAGAAGCCTTCTCAAACCGTGCTCAAACCAAGAACACTTATGAACTCGAACTCAACTTGGAAGCTAATAGTCAGAGCGAGATTGTCTTACTTGCTGATCAAGAAGGCAAGGGACTTTCCATCAACTTTGACCTTGTAAATGGTCAAGTGACAGTAGATCGTAGCCAGGCTGGTGAACAGTATGCTCAAGAATTTGGAACAACTCGCTCTTGCCCTATCGACAATCAAGCTACTACTGCTACGATTTTCATCGATAACTCTGTCTTTGAAATTTTCATCAATAAAGGAGAAAAAGTATTTTCTGGTCGTGTCTTCCCACATGCGGATCAAAATGGGATCCTGATTAAATCTGGAAACCCAACTGGAAGATACTATGAATTAAATTATGGTCGCAAAACTAACTGATGTCGCCAAACTTGCGGGCGTCAGCCCTACTACCGTTTCTCGGGTTATCAATAAAAAGGGTTATCTATCTGAAAAAACCATTCAAAAAGTAAATGAAGCCATGCGAGAATTGGGCTATAAACCCAACAACCTAGCTCGTAGTCTGCAAGGAAAATCGGCTAAATTAATCGGCTTGATTTTCCCAAATATTTCCAACGTTTTCTACGCAGAATTGATTGATAAGCTGGAACACCAACTCTTCAAAAATGGCTACAAGACCATCATCTGCAACAGCGAACACGACTCTGAGAAGGAACGCGAGTACATCGAAATGCTGGAAGCCAATCAGGTGGACGGCATCATTTCTGGTAGTCACAACCTAGGAATTGAAGACTACAATCGTGTGACAGCACCGATTATTTCCTTTGACCGAAACTTGTCACCAGACATTCCTGTCGTTTCCTCTGATAACTATGCTGGTGGAGTTCTTGCCGCCCAGACCTTGGTTAAGACAGGAGCCCAGTCTATCATCATGATTACAGGGAATGACAATTCTAATTCACCAACTGGACTACGCCACGCTGGCTTTGCATCTGTACTCCCAAAAGCTCCTATTATCAATGTTTCCAGTGACTTTTCTCCTGTCAGAAAAGAAATGGAAATCAAGAATATCTTGACCCGTCAAAAACCAGATGCCATTTTCGCTTCGGATGACTTAACAGCTATTCTGGTCATTAAAATTGCTCAAGAACTAGGCATTTCTGTTCCTGAAGAGCTCAAAATCATCGGCTATGATGGAACCTACTTTATCGAGAATTACTACCCTCAACTGGCTACTATTAAGCAACCCTTGGAAGAGATTGCCTGCCTCACTGTTGACCTCCTCTTGCAAAAAATCGAAGGCAAGGAAGTCGCAACAACAGGTTACTTCTTACCAGTTACATTATTGCCAGGAAAAAGTATTTAATACTCAATAAAAATCAAAGAGCAAACTAGTAAGCTAGCCGCAGGTTGCTCAAAGCACTGCTTTGAGGTTGTAGATAAGACTGACGAAGTCAGTTACATATATCTACGGTAAGGCGAAGCTGACGTGGTTTGAATTTGATTTTCGAAGAGTATAAGCACAAGAAAACTCAGATAAATTCGTCTGAGTTTTTTATGATCTTAAGTTTTCTAAATAATGCTGGGCTGTCTCGAGATTAAAGGTTTTATCTGCGATGAGGCGCTCGACTAGGGGAGCTACCTCGGATTCACTAGCACCTGCGAGAAGTGCCAAGGATTTGGCCTGCAATTTCATGTGGCCTTGCTGGATGCCTGTACTGACCAAGGCTTTGAGGGCTGCAAAATTTTGGGCAAGACCGATAGACACGATAATCTGGGCTAATTCTTTGGCAGAAGGATTTCCCAGTAGTTCATGACTGAGGGCTACACGAGGGTTGAGACCAATAGAACCGCCCTTGGTCGCTACAGGCATGGGCAGGGTCATCTCACCGACCAATTCTTCTCTTTCAAGGTCCAGCGTCCATTGACTAAGACCTTGATAACTGCCATCTCGACTTGCAAAAGCATGAGCCCCTGCCTCAATAGCACGCCAGTCATTACCAGTGGCAATCAAAATTGCATCAACACCGTTAAATATCCCTTTATTATGAGTAGCTGCTCGGTAAGGATCAACCTGCGCAAACTGGCTAGCCAAAGCTATCTTCTCTGCAATTTCTCGTCCTTGATCCTTTTGGCGGCTCAAGTATCGAAAGGCGATACGACAGCTTGCAGTCACCAGAGAATCGGTCGCGTAGTTGGACAGGATCCCCATAAGACTCTGCCCCTGACTGAGTTCTTCTAAGACTGGTTTCAAGGCCTCCAGCATGGTGTTGAGCATATTGGCTCCCATGGCTTCCTGGGTATCGACATGGAGATAAACAACGAGAAAGTTTGTTTCACCTTTAATCTGTTCTACATGTAAATCACGCGCCCCACCTCCACGTTTGACGATAGAAGGATAGGCTTGATTGGCAAGTTCTAAGAGCTCCGCTTTCTTGTCGGCAATCTTCTCTTGCACTTGTTCAGGATTAGCAACTTGATAAAGGGCTACCTGCCCAATCATCTGACGCTCATGGACTTGTGCAGTAAAACCGCCTGCTCGCTTGATGATTTTACTTGCATAGCTGGCCGCCGCAACCACAGAGGGTTCTTCCGTCACATAGGGAACTGTGTATTCCTGACCATTGACAAGAACCTCTGGAACTAGCGAATAAGGCAAAGAAAAAGTTCCCACTACATTCTCACTCAGCTGGTCTGCGACAGTCACACTCATCTGTTCATCCTGCTCCAAACTCTCTTGTCTCTCAGGACTAAGGAGCGCCTGAGCTTTTAACAGCTCGAGGCGCTCTTGGTATGATTTTTTAGAAAATCCATTCCAACTTATCTTCATTCTTTTTCAACCTTGCTATAACGGCGTTGGTGGTCCACAATTTCAACCAAGGCAAAATCTTGATTTTCATAGCCAGCAAACTGGGCAGAATTTGTTTCATCTAAGTCTACTTCCTCAAAGAAGACTTTTTCATAATCTGCAACAGATAGGGCAGTTCTTTGGTTGAGCTTGTTCAAGCGGTCTTTATCCAGATAGGCTTCATAACCCTCAACCAATTCACCACTGAAGAATTCAGCCACGGCACCACTTCCGTAACTATAAAGAGCGATTTTATCCCCAGCCTTCAAGCTATCTGTATTTTCCAAGAGAGACAAAAGTCCAAGGAAGAGGGAACCTGTATAGATATTCCCCACCTTTTGACTGTAGAGAATAGACTGGTCAAAATGCTTTTGCAAGAGCTCTTTTTTCTCTTGAGGCAGGTTCTTATCCATGATTTTTTTCAAGCCTTTTAGGGCTAATTTAGGATAAGGCAAGTGGAAGCACACAGCCGCAAAATCATCTAAGGTAAGCTGGTAGCGTTTTTGGTATTCAAGCCAAGTCGTTTTCAAACTATCCAAGTATTGTTGGGTAGAATAAACACCATTTACATAAGGGGTTGTTGAGTAATTTGGTCGCCAGAAATCCATGATGTCACGGGTCTGAGCCACGTTATCATTATTAAAGGCCATCATGCGTGGATTTTGTGTAATCAACATGGCCACACTTCCAGCTCCCTGAGTTGGTTCTCCTGAAGTTTCAATACCGTATTTGGCAATATCACTGGCAATGACCAAGACCTTGGACTCTGGAGAATTTTCTACATGTAATTTGGCATAATGAAGGGCAGCTGTCGCTCCATAGCAGGCTTCTTTAATCTCGAAACTACGAGCAAAGGGCTGGATACCCAACAATCCATGCACAAAGACGGCTGCAGCTTTACTCTGGTCAATTCCTGACTCGGTAGCCACAATGACCATATCAATTTCTTGTCTTTCTTGCTCAGTTAAAATAGAGTCACTTGCACTGGCCGCCAAGGTCACGATATCCTCAGTTAGGGAGGCAATACTCAATTCCTTGAGCAAGAGTCCTTTACTTAATTTTTCAGGGTCAATTCCCCTTGCTTCTGCTAAGTCTTGTAATTTCAAGACATATTGACTGGTCGCAAAACCAATCTTATCAATACCGATTGTCATATTTACCTCTGTTTTATCATTCATGTAAAAAATCGTTCATTACTATTTTATCACAAATAGCAGTAAAAGAGAGAAAAAAGACTTGATTCACCAAAGCAAGTCCCTTATTAGTCTAATTATTTTGCTGTTTTCGTAAGTAGGAATACAGTCTAAGAATCACTGTTCCACTAGCCATGCCAATAGAAATTACCAGAGCCAGCATGACAACCAAGGTTGCACTAGCAATAGCATGACTATAATCCCCCGTCACAAAAAAGGCAGTTGTTCGATAAGAAAGATAGCCTGGAACTAAGGGTGCCAAGATTGCCAAGATAAAGACCACAGCAGGGGTCTTGTAAAGAATACTTAAAATCTGACTAACACAAGAACCAATAATAGCGGCAATGAAGGTAGCTACAATGACATTAGTTGGTTCCTTGAGCAAGAGATAGATTAGCCAGACAGTCATGCCCAAAATCCCTCCTGGTAAGAGCATAGAGCGTTGAACATTGAGTACGATTAAAAAAGTGATAATGGCAAGAAGACTTGCTACTGCTTGTAATAAAAAGGTTGTTAGTGTCATATTAGTTCATCAATACCAAGGCGACAGAAGTTCCTGCCCCTAAAGCAAGGGTAATGAGCAGGGATTCAAACATCTTACTCATACCAGAGTTTATGTGGTTGGTCATGATATCCCGAACCGCATTTGTTAAGGCAATTCCTGGTACAAAAGGCATAACCGCACCAGCTATAATCAAATCTGCCGTTGAAGGAAAGCCTGTGTAGCGAGCCCAAAACTGGGCAATCATCCCAAAGACGAAGGCCCCAGCAAATGCTGTCACAAAGGGAATTCGGATAAACTTTTCCACATAGAGGGAAAAGGCAAAACCAAATAAGGTAGCCACTCCTGCCCCAAGTGCGTCATAGATATTTCCGCTAAACATAACCGAAAAGAAAGGAGCGCTAAAGGTCGCAGCCAAAGTCACCTGCAACTTGGTATAGGGAAGGGGTTGGACTTGCAAGGCCGTCAATTGCTTGAAGGCTATCTCTAAATCAATCTGCCCCCTAACCAGCTGACGAGAAATCTGGTTCACATCGCAGACTTTTTCAATGTTATAAGAAGAGGAGGTCACACGCTTCATGCGCGAAATATTGGTATTTTCAATCGAGAAAAAGATTGCGGCAGGCATGGCAAGAACATTGCAATCCACAATCCCCTGCGAATGCGCAATGCGAATCATGGTATCTTCTACGCGATGAATCTCTGAGCCACTTTTGAGAAGAATGGTTCCTGCTAGCATAATCACATCAATGACGGCATTTAATTCTTTTGATTCTTCCATGCTTGCCTCCTTTTATCAACTCCCTCTATTCTATCACAAATCTGGAGTCAAAAAAAATCTTTGCCATGAAATCATGACAAAGATTCGTTTAATCACGTGAATTTTCGTGGTTGCCTTCACTACTTGACTGAGTAGTAGGTGCATTCCCTCGTTGATTTCCTTGTTGGTTCCCCTGACTTGGTGTTGTAGTAGAACCTTGGTTTCCACGTTGGACTGGTGCTGATGATGACGTTGACGGCGGTGTTTTTGGCTTGTAAATTGAAATCTTGACACGCGTCTTCGTCAAATCAACCTTTTCACCTGCTTTTGGACTCTGTTCAACGACTGTACCTTCAGCAGTTCCAGCAGGAGCTGTCGACACTTCTACAACTTCAATATTGGCTTCTTTAATACCGACAATTTGAACGAGATTATTTTTAGTAAATTCGAGACTAGATCCTTTATAACTTGGCATAGAAACGCTGGTTACCTTCTTAGCAACGGTTAAGGTAATCGTTGAGGCCTTGCTCAAATCATAGGTTGTTCCAGCAGCTGGACTCTGTCTGAGAACAGTTCCTGCTTCACTCTCACTTGATTCTTCTTCCTCAATCTTAATGAGGTTTTCAGGAACCTTCTTCTGCTTGAGTTCCGCGATAACATCTGTCGATTTACGGCCGATATAGTTACTCAATTGGAAAGATTGCTTGCCTGATGAGACAACCAAATTGATTTTCGAACCTTCTTTTCGAGTCGTTCCAGCATCAGGATCTGTACGGATAATCCGCCCTTCTTCCACCTTTTCACTAGCCTCTGATTTCTCCTCGCCAATCTCAAAATTGGCTTTCTTGAGAGTTTCCTTGGCCTCCGCCACTGTCTGACCTGCCACGTCTGGAATAGCAATGGTTGCAGGAGTTCTGGATAAGATCCAAATCAGAGAGGCTGCCACCAATACAATGCTGGCCAACAAAATCATATAACGAACTCTAAATTTCCGTTTCTTAACAGGCTTGGTTGCGTAATTGTCTTCTGAAACCTGCTGACTCGGCTTCGCAACCTGTGGCTTCGGACTTTGTGTTTGCACCTTAGGAATCGACGTCAAGGTACTCTGAGATACTTTTGGTAGAGTCTTGGTGTCCGCCTTAGTCGCATCGTCAAAGACCAGCTTTGGTTCATTACGACGATTATAAGACAAACTACTAGACAAGTCCACATACATTTCAGCGACTGATTTGTAGCGATCTGTCAATTTCTTAGCAGTTGCCTTGATAACAACATTTTCCAAAGCCTGAGGAACAGATGGATTTTCAGCTATAACCGATGGCAGTGGTTTCTGGAAATGCTGGAGGGCGATGGTCACCGCGCTATCCCCGTCATAAGGGATATGGCCTGTCAGCATCTCATAGAAGATAATCCCCATGGCATAGATATCACTTTGTACAGTCGCCTTCGAACCACGCGCCTGCTCTGGTGACAAGTAATGAACTGACCCCAGCATCGAGTTGGTCTGAGTCAGACTCGTCTCAGCAAAGGCTACCGCAATCCCAAAATCTGTGACTTTGGCAGTCCCATCTGGTGTCAAGAGGATATTTTGAGGTTTCAAGTCCCTGTGAACAATTCCTCTGGTATGGGCCAAACGCATGGCTAGGAGGATTTGTCCCATGATACGGACGGCTTCTTCATTGGAAAGGGGGTAGTGTTCCTTGATATAGCGCTTGAGGTCTAGTCCAGCAACATACTCCATTGCAAGATACTGTTGACCGTCTTCCTCACCAATATCTGTTATCCGAACGATATGAGGATGGTCTAGATCTGCCATAGCTCTCGCTTCACGCTGAAAACGAGCTACAGCTATCGGGTCCGTCTGGTAGTTGGTCCTCAGAACCTTCACTGCCACTTCTTCTCCGTCTAGAATTAAATCCTTGGCCAAATAGACATCTGCCATGCCTCCTCGGCCAATCTGTTTCACAATCCGATAGCGTCCGGCAAAAATCTTGCCGATTTGGATCATTCTGCATCCTCCTCGTTCATAGAAACAAGGGCAACCGTAATATTGTCTAAACCTCCTGCATTGTTAGCAAAACGCACGAGCGTCGCTGTTTTATCTGCCAAAGGAATATCACTGGTTACAATATCACAAATCTCACTGCCTGAAATCATGTTGGTCAAACCATCACTATTGAGCAAGAGATAGTCTCCTGACTCAAGAGTAATTATTCCAAAATCAGGTTGAACTTCATCTTTTTGACCGATAGACTGGGTAATAATATTTTTCTGTGGATGGCTAGCTGCTTCTTCTGGCGTCAATTGGCCAGCTTTGAGTAATTCATTGACCAAAGAATGGTCGCTCGTTAACTGGTGGTATTCTTCTCCACGAATCAAACCAATACGAGAATCTCCAATATGGGCATAGATAGCCTGATTGCCAATAATAGCAACAGCTTCTAGAGTTGTTCCCATTCCTTTATAGGCATCATCTTGTCCAAGTTGGTGAATCTTTTGATTTTCAATTTCTAGGTAATTGCCGAACCATTCACGCACTTCATTGACTGTATCGATCTGGGTATCAACCCAAGCTATACCTAGGTCTGTTACTGCCATTTCACTAGCAATATTTCCTGCGCGATGACCTCCCATCCCATCAGCTAAAATAATCATGGTACGTCCAGCTCTATTGACATAGTGGTTGACATAGTCTTGGTTATTTGTTCGTTTCTGACCAACATCTGTTAATAATGAAATTTCCATGTGTCAGTTCCTTCCTAATCCGATATCTTGCGAAATTGACTGATGAAGAATCCATCACTTCCATACAATTCAGGTGTAATGAGGATACAGCCATCTTTCATGATATCCTTACATTCATGTTCTAGTTTTACCTGCTCGAACTCGGGATGACTTTCTAAAAAGGCCTCAACGACTTGAAAATTCTCCTCTGAAACAATGGTACAGGTACTATAAGTTATTATACCACCTTTGCCTAGTGTTTGACAAACACTACCTAATATTTCTAGCTGAATTTCCTGTAAGGACGCGAAATCTGCCGTTTCTTTATTGTATTTGATATCTGGTTTTCGGCGCAAAAGACCGATTCCTGAACAGGGAGCATCCACCAAAATCTTATCAAAAGAATCCTGACCAAAAAACTCATGTACCTTTCTGGCATCCAATTTTTGCCTTTGAATCCGATCTGCAACCCCTAGACGTTGGGCGTTTTCTTGAATTAAGTCCAACTTGTGATCGTACAAGTCCAGAGCAGTAACCTGACCTGTCGTGAGATAAGAGGCTATATGGGCTGTTTTCCCACCCGGAGCCGCACAGGCATCTAGAACCTGCTCATCACCTTGTAGATCAAGCGTCGGAGCAACCAGCTGACTGGACTCGTCTTGGATGGTAATGGATCCCTCCGCAAACAAATCATGACCTGCAAAATGTCCTTGCTCCTTAACCAGACCAGAAGGAGACAAGGATGAATTACTAGCCTCCAACAAGGCTTGGATTTCCTCTTTTCGGCTTAAATCAGTCACACGAATACTGGCCTTGTTGCGCACCAAAAGACTTTCAAAAATAGCTTGCGCTCGCTCTTCGCCGTATTCTTCTTTGAGCTTGGCAACTAGCCAAACCGGAAGGGAATAGGCAATGGAATCACGTTTATTTTTTCGTTTGATACTGGCAATATCTGGCCAACCTTCACGCAAGATACGACGAAGGACGGCATTAACCAATTTTTCGCTGCCTTTTTTACGGAATTTAGCCAGTTCCACTGCTTCATTAACCACAGCATGGTCTGGAATTTTATCCAAATAGCGGAGTTGGTAGGCACTCATGAGAAGTAGGATATAGAGCCAGCTGTCTAACTGGTCTCTGTCTTCGATAAAGTGGGATAGGTACCATTCCAGAGTCAGTTTACGGGCCACCGTTCCATAGACAATCTCTGTCACCAAGCCCTTGTCCGCTGCCGAAAATTGACTTCCCTTGAGATGCTTATTTAAGGCAATATTTGAGTATGCTTGATTGATAAAGACATCCTCTAATACTGCTAGGGTTAAACTTCTAGCCGTTTCTACTTTAGTCACCAAATCGTTCTCCTACAGTCAATGTCCGTCCAACTCCGTTGAGGAAGGAAGCAATGTCCATCTTAGGTTTACCAGCTGGCTGCACTTGTTTGAGAGACAAAGCTCCTTGAGCCGTTGCGACAATCAATTCTTTCTTGCCGATAGAGAGAATCTCTCCTGGGTTGCCTTGACCTTCTACTGGTAGGGCTTCATAAATCTTAAAGCGGTCGCCCTTAAGGAAAGTATGGGCAACAGGCCAGGGGTTCATGCCACGGATCTGGTTAAAGAGTTGACGATTGCTTTTATTCCAATCTAGTTTTTCTTCCTCTGGCTTGATGTTTGGCGAGAAAGTAACCTGACTCGGATCCTGCGGTTCAGGTTTGATTTCTCCAGCAATGTAGGCAGACAGGGTATCCAAAAGCAAATCACGACCAACTAGCGCCAATTTCTCAAACAAGGTGCCGACATTGTCCTCATCCGTAATCGGAATACTACGACGAGAAATCATATCTCCTGCATCCATTTCCTTAACCATTTCCATAATGGTCACACCAGCTTCCTCATCCCCTTGAATCAAGGCATAATGGATAGGCGCACCACCACGGTGTTTTGGAAGGAGGGAAGCGTGAACATTGACCGCAAAGTCCATGCTATCAAGGAGTTTACTTGGGAGAAACTGGCCAAAAGCAGCAGTCACAATTCCATCTGCTCCTAGCTTCATAAGATCTTCCATCTCTGGACTTCCAGATAATTTTTCAGGTTGGTAGATAGGAAGTCCTGCCTCTTTGGCAGCTTGTTTAACTGGGGTTTCTTGAATAACTTTTTTACGCCCAACAGCACGGTCAGGCTGGGTCACAACGGCTAGAATCTCATAGCGGTCATCTGTCAAAAGTCCTTTTAAGACGGTTGCTGAAAAATCGGGGGTCCCCATAAAAATTAATTTTGTCATATCTTCTCCTTCTTATAAAAATTGCTGTGGCTCATGGTCAATGCTGAGACGGAGCTCACTATTTTCCCGTTCTTGAGTCAAGGCCAGAACCTGGTTGAGGGTCGACCCCAGCTCATCTTCTAAACGGTATTTAATCAAAATCTGGTAATGATAGAGGTTGTGGGTACGAGCAATGGGCTTGGGCGTCGGCCCGAGAATCTTACTGGTCTCTGACAAACCTGACCGCAAAATGTTCATCACTTCATAGGCACGTTTGATTACCTCTTCTTCCTTCTTGTGAGAAAGGGTAATGCCAATGGTGAAATAGTAAGGTGGATAACCAAGTTGTCGTCTGATTCCCATTTCATAGGCATAAAAACCTTCGTAGTCCTGGTCTTTTGCAAATCGAATAGCATAATGCTGAGGATTGTAAGACTGAATCAAGACCTGACCAGCTTTTTCAGCCCGACCTGCTCGCCCTGCCACCTGAGTCAAGAGCTGGAAGGTTCTCTCAGAAGAACGGAAATCAGGCAAATTCAAGGCCGTATCCGCATTGAGCACTCCGACTAAGGTCACATTTGGAAAATCCAAACCCTTGGCAATCATCTGAGTGCCAAGCAAGATATCCGCCTCTCCTTGACCAAACTGGTCAAGAAGAGCTTGGTGACTACCTTTCTTACGAGTCGTGTCCACATCCATCCGCAAAATGCGGGCCTGCGGAAAGAGTTCTGCCAGCTCGTCATAAGCCTTCTGAGTTCCTGTCCCATAGTAACGAATACTGCGACTCTTACAATTAGGACAGACCTGAGGAATGTCCTTCGAAAAACCACAATAATGGCAGTTCATAGTCTTGGTATCCATGTGCAAGGTTAGAGAAATATCACAGTTGAGACAAGTATCCACCGTCCCACATTCCCGACACATGACAAAGCTAGAATAGCCACGGCGATTGAGCATAAGAACCACCTGCTCTTTTTTAGCCAGACGATCTTGGATGGCTTCTAGCAAAGGGGGCGTAAAGTTTGACGTCTCATTTTGTCCGATATAGTCCCGAAAATCAATCACTTGAACCTCAGGAATCCTAGCTAAAGGATTGGCACGTTGGATCAGACGTAAATGTTGATAAACACCTTTTCCAGCCCGCGCACGGCTTTCCAGACTAGGAGTTGCTGAACCAAGGACCAAGGCCGCTTGATGATACTGAGCCCGTAAAAGCGCCACATCTCTAGCATGGTAACGGGGATTACTGTCCTGCTTATAAGTCGCTTCGTGCTCCTCATCGATAATCATAACACCTAGATTCTTCAGCGGAGCAAAGATAGCCGATCTGGCACCAACAACAACTTGGGCATCGCCACGCTCCACCTTACGCCATTCGTCGTACTTTTCACCATTGGACAGGCCTGAGTGAAGAATGGCCACTTTCTCACCAAAACGAGCGATAAAACGCTCCGTCATCTGAGGAGTCAAGGAAATCTCAGGCACCAGCAAAATGGCTGTCTTGCCCTTGTCCAAATCCCCTTGGATTATTTGTAAGTAAACCTCGGTCTTCCCACTTCCTGTAATCCCTTGAAGGAGGAAGGGAGGCTGATGACTACCAATAGCACTGACAACCGCATCACGCGCCTGTCTTTGCTCTGGATTCAACTCCAAAGGCTGACTTGCCTCAATGCCTTCAAAATAAGCAGCCGAGCGTTGAACTTCCTTTTGAACTATGGTCACAGCACCTTGTTCCACAAAGAAGTTGACTTGCTCCCGCGAGTAGGACTCTAACAAACTAGCCAAGGAAGCACTCTCAGGATGAGACAGCAAATAGTCTCTCAGTTCCAACTTTTTCTTGGCGCGTGTAGAAATCTCTACACTTTCTAATTGAGCAAGGTCTACCTCATACCAAGACTGAGTCTTGACCTTCTTTTGATCGATTGCCTGATATTCTAGACCAAGCAGGCCTTTTCTAGTCAAACGCATCATTTCAGCTTGCTTACCTAAATCTAGAGAAGAAAAGGCAAGTGAATCCTCTGAACCAAACAAGCGCTCTCGGTCTTCCTGACTTAGGCCTTCCAGAGGATAGAGAATCTTGTCATAGCTGGAGTTTAGAAATCCCGGTAACATAGCCTTTAGAATGGAGATTTTATAGGAGAAGACAGACTTGCGGAGTTCCTCAGCCAGCCAGAGTTGTTCTTGCGTGAGAACAGGAGAAAAATCCAACACCTCAGCAATATCTTTTAAATCTTGATTAGCCTCTTCTTCATCTGGTTGGGACTCCAAACCAAGCACAATCCCTTGAATCAGGCGATTGCCCTTACCAAAAGGCACATGAACCCGCATCCCAACTTCCAGCATTCCCTCAAACTCCTCAGGAATCCTGTAACTATAGGGCTGGTCCGTCTGCATCAAGGGCACATCTACGATAATCTTGGCTATAGCCATCTTCTCACCTCCTCCTTGTCAGTAGATTCTTGCAATAGAAAAAATAAGATTGAGTCCCCCCAACCTTAAATTTTTTCACCATCTTCTTTTTCTTTAGCGATTTGCTCTTTGATTTTCTTTTCTTCTTCTTCTTTGCGGCGTTTTTCTTCTTCGATACGGCGACGCACAGCTTCACGTTTTCCTTCTGGATCTGGATGAATTGTAACGTTTCCTGATTCGATTTCTTCTAAAGCGCGAAGAGTTGATTTTTCAGATTTGAAACCTTGAGTAGCTGGCGCACCTGCTTCCAATTCGTGGGCACGTTTTGCTTCCAAGATTACGAGTGAATATTTTGAAGGAACCTTGTCAAGCAAGGTATCAATAGAGGGTTTTAACATCATTTGCTTGTACCTATTTTCTAAATTTTATCGAGTAGTTGGAGATTTTGGTAACATTTCCTGATAGTGACCAATGACACGATCCACACGGAAGTGCTCTGCTTCGATCACACGTTTGACACGCTCAGCAGCTAGGGGCACCTGATCGTTGACAATCGCATAATCATACTCACGCATGAGGGCAATTTCTTCCTTGGCCTTTTCGATTCGTTGGGCAATCACTTCTGCACTATCTGTTCCACGTCCTACCAAACGATCTTGCAATTCATCTAAATCTGGTGGTGTCAGGAAGATAAAGACAGCATCTGGAACCTTTTTCTTGACCTGAAGAGCGCCTTGCACTTCAATTTCAAGGAAAACATCGATTCCCTTGTCCAAGGTTTCATTGACATAGGTCAAGGGAGTTCCATAGTAGTTGCCGACATATTCTGCGTATTCCAACATCTGTCCTTGACGAATCAGCTCTTCAAATTCTTCACGAGTACGGAAGAAATAGTCAACACCGTCCACTTCTCCAGGACGTTGTGCGCGTGTCGTCATCGATACAGAGTATTGAAATTGGTTTTCAGAACTCTCAAAAATCTCTCTTCTAACCGTTCCTTTTCCAACCCCTGAAGGACCAGAAAAAACGATTAGTAAGCCTCGGTCTGCCATTGTGTCTCCTTTTAGTCAGTCTGTGAAATAACATTTCTCTAGAATAATGGCAAAAGCCAGATTATCCTTTACAGTCTTTCTATCTAGTGTAACAAAAAAGCAGTAATTTTTCAACTGCTCTTTCTTATTTATTTGGCATAATCTACTGCACGCAGTTCGCGAATCACGGTTACCTTAATATTTCCTGGGTAATCGAGATTGTTTTCAATTTTTTCACGAACTTTGTGAGCCAAGATTGTGACTTTGTCGTCCTTGATTTGTCCTGGATTGACCATGATACGGATCTCACGTCCTGCTTGAAGGGCAAAGCTAGTTTGCACTCCTTCAAAGCCGTTAGCAATTTCTTCCAAATCATGAAGACGCTTGATGTAGCTTTCAAGAGACTCACTACGAGCACCTGGACGGGCTGCACTCAAGGCATCTGCTGCAGCGACGATTACTGCAATGACACTCTCAGCTTCGACATCGCCGTGGTGGCTAGCAATCGTATTGACCACAACTGGATGTTCCTTGTACTTACGAGCCAATTCCATACCGATTTCAACGTGGCTACCTTCAACCTCACGGTCAATGGCTTTCCCGATATCGTGAAGGAATCCAGCACGACGAGCAAGAGCCGCATTTTCACCAAGCTCACTAGCCATAATACCAGCCAACTTAGCAACCTCAATCGAATGACGCAAGACATTTTGTCCATAAGAAGTACGGAACTGCAAACGTCCCATAATCTTCATCAAGTCTGGATGAAGGTTAGGCGCACCAATCTCATAGGCAGCGGCCTCACCGTATTCACGGATCTTATTGTCAATCTCCTGACGGTTTTTCTCAACCAACTCTTCGATACGAGCTGGGTGGATACGACCATCTTTGAGCAACATTTCCATAGTCATACGAGCAATTTCGCGACGGATTGGATCAAAACCTGACAAGGTCACCACTTCTGGTGTATCGTCGATAATCACATCGACCCCTGTCAAACTTTCGAAGGTACGAATGTTACGACCTTCACGACCAATAATGCGTCCCTTCATAGTATCGTCTGGCAGATGAACTGTTGAGTTAGTTGACTCCGCTACATATTCACCAGCGATACGTTGCATAGCTTGAACCAGGATATCCTTGGCCATTTTATCAGAACGTTCCTTGACCTCTTGCTCAGCTTCGCGAATACGGCTAGCAATCTCCTTGGTCAAGTTTTCCTCTGTCTGTGCCAAGATAATATCTCGTGCTTCTGCCTGAGACAGGGCACCAATACGCTCTAGTTCTGCTTCCTTTTGTCTTTCGACTTCCTCTAATTGCTCTTCACGCGCATCAAGGTTTTTCGCTCTATCAGAAATACTTTGTTCTTTTTGTTCAAGTGTTTGTTCTTTACTCGTCAAATTGTCGTCCTTACGGTCGAGACTAGTAGCTCTCTCTGTCAAACGACTTTCGATTTGTTTGAGTTCTTGACGTTCTGATTTGAATTCAGCGTCCACTTCTTCACGGTATTTTCTGGCTTCTTCTTTGGCCTCCAATAGTGCTTCTTTTTTAAGAGACTTGCTTTCACGTTTAGCTTCATTAACCAGTAAATCCGCTTCACGCTCAGCTTGTCCACGTAAATTAGTTGCTTCTTGTTCAGCATTTAAAAGCATCAACTCTGCAGCTTCCTGAGATGATTTCATCTTGGCTGAGATGCTGACATATCCAATGACTAAACCAATGATGACGGCAAAAACAGCAATCGCAAGCGACATGATTTCCATGTTTTTACCTCATTTTATTGTTATTCCGAATGACATACATTCTTTTACATTCTACCATAAAAAAGTGATTTTCACAAACCTAAAATAGAATATGTTTTGGGGAAATTGGAGTTTAAGCACCTATAATTTATTAGTATAATCTCTATTTCTTAGAAATAGTAGTTTAGCAGAGATTTGAGAAAAAGCCCACCTTTCAGTAGACTTAGTAATGATCTTTGAAAGACAAGAAAGCCACGCTATCTCCATCCATCATATAAATCAAGCGATTTTCTGCGTCGATACGACGTGACCAGGCTCCTTGGTAGTCATACTTGAGTGGTTCTGGTTTACCAATTCCTGTAAATGGATCGCGTTGAATATCCTTGATTAGTTTGTTTATTCGTTTTAGGGTTTTCTTATCCTGATTTTGCCAGTAGCAATAATCAACCCAGGCATCTTCTGTAAACTTGAGCAGCATTTCTTACTCCTCAATAACATGGACCTGAGTGCTTCCAGCACGGACTTGGGCCATTCCTCGCAAAACCTTATCAGAAAGTTCCTTATTTTGAGCAATTCTCAGGGTTTCTTGAATACTATCCCACTCACTCTTTGAAAGGACTACAATGTCCTCGTCTGGATTTTTATTGACCACCGTCAAAGGCTCAAATTCATCGTTTACCTTCTTCATGTAGTCTTTTAAATGATTTCGGAACGTTGAGTAAAGAACTGCTTCCATAACCATACCTCGTTTTACCTCTTTTCCACTATTATACACAAAAAGAAAGAAATTGTCAGGAACTTGTACAAGATTTTCTTTTCTATCTATTTATTCGTAAAAAATCTCAAAAAGCCTACTTTTCAGTAGACTTAGTTTGTTTCTATTCTAATCGGCACTCTTCCAAAATTCTGCTCTGCTATACTTGGATTTCCCAGTTGGTAAATCTGGTCTGCCTTTTGAGTCATGGCATCCCAGGGTTCTTTGCCAATTCGGCTGACTAGATTGACCTGTCCTTTCAGAGACTTGAGATGTTGTCTGCCTTTTTCAGTAAATCCAAGGACATGAATGGCTTCTGGCAAGTCACTTTCTCTGGCCTGCACCAAGATATAAGTCAAGAGGCGTCTGACACGCGCCTTGGTATAACGCTTGGTCGCAACCGCTTCGACCAATTCTTCCACAGAGTGTGCCGTCTTGATGGTATCCTTGATGCGCACAGCCATTTCTTGATTGACCTGATAGATGGTGGTAAGGTCAAGATTTGACAAGATTTGATAGCGGAGCAAGGGAAAATAGTCTTCCCAGCTCACCTTACTGGTCTGCTCAAAGAGGGCAACAGAAGGCATAAAGCGTTCTAAGAAATTTTGGTCTGACTGATTCTGACGCAGGGCTGTCGCAGAGGCAAAGTCCACATCCTTGTCCACAGAATGGAAACCCGCCCCCTGACGCTGAATCGGATGGAGTTTGATGTTGCGTCCCGCAACCGCCTTGGCATAAGCAAGAGCAAGGACATGATTGGGGGTATTTCCTGAAAAATCAAGACCAGCAAATTCCTTCCACATGGCCTGGGTCTTCTGGGGATAGGAAAGGGAATCAGGCAGATTTTCCACAAAATTTTCCATCTCAGCACCCTGCTCTGTGTATAAGTCAGCGATTTTCTGGTAATCCAGAACTTCTTCTGTACCAAAAGATAGGGTATCAATACCCAACCGCGCCAAGATATCCACAGCTCCTTGGCCAAAAAAATCCGCAGCCTGAACACTGACTAAAAAGGGCAATTCCACTACCAGATCCGCTCCATTTTCCAGCGCCATCTGGGCCCGTGTCCACTTGTCCACGATAGCAGGCTCCCCACGCTGCATGAAATTCCCAGACATAGCCACGATTTTTAGTCCCTCAGCCTGCTCCAGCAGGTATTTGTGGCCATTATGAAAAGGATTGAACTCGGCGATAATACCTGTAATGGTCATGATGTTCTCCTACTTCTGCGCTACAAAAAACCATCGTTTGCTAGTTTCTGTTGGCTCCTTGTCCTCAAAGTCCGCATAGAGTTTGAAGGACTTGAAACCGGCCTGTTCCAGCAAAATATCATAGGTCAAGACCTCATAGGTCCGCTCCTCATGCACTTCATCGTGGCGACTAAAGGAACCATCCGCTTCCTTGATAAAGAAGGTCAACTCATGCACGATGGAGTGAGGAGCTTCGTCCTCATAGGTGTCCCAAAGCATAGCGAAATCTTCCGCATTCTCATGGTAGAAATAGCCTGGAAAAACTTCATCTGTCTGGTAGGTCGAATGCACATCAAAGATGAAGACCCCATTTTCATTGAGGACATTATACACTTCCTTAAACACGTCCCCTACTTCCACCTCATCCTGCATGTAGCAGATAGAGTCCGAATAACAAGTGACAAAGTCGTATTGACCTGCCTTGGATAAATCCAGCATATTGCCTTCAATAAAATCAATCTTTTGCTTGGCTGAAGCCGCTCTCTTCTCAGCAATCTTCAACATATCCGCGCTCAAATCAAGTCCAGTCACATCAAAACCAGCCTGAGAAAAGCGCACAGACTGAATTCCTGTCCCACAAGCCAATTCTAAGAGCTTCTTTCTCTCCTTAGTCTTAGGCAAATGACGAAGCGAAAAATCCGTCCATCTATCGTATAAACTGTCGTCCATGACCGCATCGTAAACAGCCGCAAAGGTTTCATAAGTTGCCATAAAACATGATACCAAGTCCGCCCGTAATTCGATAGAAAATTAGGAGCCTGACGATGGAGCCGAGCTCCAAGGAAGGCTGTCTATTTTCCGAGAATTACAGGACGGGTTCAAATCCTTTCTAAGATACAAAGAGCCTTAAAAGCAAAGAGAACATAGGAAACTTTCTGCCGTATCATCAGATACAAATTAAGTTACTCTTTTTCCCTCAGCTTTTAGCTCGTGTTCAGTTTCAACATCAACCAGACACGACGCCCTTACCTTTCTATCCTTTTTTTCTAAAATAAGCAAAGAAACCCAGTTGACTACAACTGAGTTCATCTTCTAAGCAAGTGCTTCTGAAATATCTACTGAATTAGCCTCATGCCATAGCTTCTCTAGGTTATAGTGGGCACGCATTTCTTCTGAGAAGATATGCACGACAACAGCACCGAGGTCCAGCAAGACCCATCCTCCAGCTGCATCGCCTTCGATATGGTTGCCTTTAAAACCAGCTTCCGCTACTTTTTCACGGATATTATCAGCGATAGCATCCAACTGACGGCTATTCATCGAGCTAGTGATAACAAAGTAGTCTGTCACACTGGTCAATTCTTGTACATCAAGTGCAAGGATATCCTCTGCACGTTTCTCATCCGCCGCTTTCACGACTAGTTCTAGTAATTCTTTTGCGTTCATTTAGTCCTCTTTTAAAAAATATTTTTATAATCTAGGACATCTGCAAAGCGCTCCTCCCAAATGTCCTCATAAAATTCATTAATCGTTTCTGCTGGAATATCATCCCCATCAAAGGTTGTGACAGCACCTTCTGGAATAATAAGCTGATAGCCATATTCAAAGGCAACCTTGACAGAGGTATCCACACAATATTCTGTCTGCATGCCACATAAAACTAATTTTTCAATCCCCTGTTTATCCAAGTATTCTTTTAAGCCAGTTTCTTTGAAAATACTATTATACTTCTTCTGAAAGACCTTTTCATCAGGTTTTCGATTTAAAAGCGCAGATAACTGCCAATCTTCTGATGTTTGGGCTTCAGGATTCTCAATATGTTGAACATAGATAATTTCGATATTCTTACTTCTAGCCTGGTTTTGTAAATAAGAAATTTTTTCCAATAGACTATTTGTCTGAAAACCGGTTTCCACTAAAATATTCTGAACATCAATGATTATAAAAGCTGTCTTCATTTAGTCCTCTTTCAAATAGTGCACATAGGCGTTATAGGTTTCAAGGGTTTGGGGATAGATGGGAAATCCCTGATGAGCTAGATGCTCCACAGTACGAGCTGTTTCGTAAGCTACTGCCTTATTGAGCGATAGCTCAGCAATTTCACGAGCCACATCCACTCCTGGAAAGGCTCGATTATGCTCGATATAGTCTGCTACATAGATAACCTTATCTAGGTCTGTCATCTGGTCAGCCCCGACTGTATGGATTTCAATGGCTCGCAGAATTTCAGAGTCTTGTAAGTTCAAATCTCCCTGAATCTTGTAGATGCCAACCATACCATGCCAGACATTATTGCCCCAGTTTTTGAGATCAGGGTCTAACTGATAACGGTCAATCAAGTCTAGAAATTCCTGATCTGACAGTTTTTTAGCATAGTCATGAAGAAGGCCTGCTAGACCAGCTTTCTCACCATCTACTCCAAATCGCTGGGCCAGTTCTATGGCTGCACGCTCCACACCCAAGCAATGGGTTAACCGTTTTTCAGGTAGAAGCTCTGCCATTTTTTCCAACAAAGTCTCACGGGAACAGTTGATATAGTCTTGATAAGCCATCAGTAGAGTCCCTCCTTCTCGATGTAGTCTAGTACAGGCTGAGGCAGGAGAAAGTTGGGTTTTCGACCTTGGGCAAGGAAATCACGCACCATGCTGGACGAAATATCCATGAGAGGCACATCCACCCAGATAACTGGATAGGAAGTCCCTGCCTTGTAGCGTGGGCGCTGAACCCCCACAAACTGAACCATGTCGACCAGCTCATCAATTCGGTACCACTTAGGCAGATAGTCCACCATATCCGCACCGATAATAAAGTAATAATCTGTGTCAGGATGTTGCTCTGTCAAGATTTTCATGGTGTCGTAGGTATAGGAAATGCCCTTGCGCTCTAGCTCAATGGTTTCAATGTCCAGACCTTCAATCCCCTCTATCGCCAACTCAAGCATCTTGAGACGATGGTGTTCAGGAATGGTTTCCTTTTTATCTACATGAGGTGGTTGGTATTCGGGCATAAGCAAGACCTGGTCCAGTCCTAACTGTTGCCGCACTTGATCCGCAACAATGAGATGGGCATTGTGAACAGGGTTAAAATTCCCCCCTAAAATCCCGACTTGTTTACGTTTTTTCTCCTTGATTTCTGGCTCCAACTCTACCTTAGTAAAGGGAGTTAATAATTCAATTGCCATAGGCTAGTCTCCTTTATTTCTCTGTAAAAACAGTTGTTTGGAGTAGTTCTTTAGATTTCTTTGACTTTTTTAGAAATCTTGCGATTTTCTTTCTTGCTGGATTGTTTAAACAAAATCAAGATGCGTCCGATTTTTTGGACTGTATCCACACCGATTTCTTCTTCTAAGATTTCAGCTACTTCGTGAATGTTTTCATCTGTATTTTGCAAGAGAGTTATCTTAATCAATTCACGCGCGTCAAGAGCTTGGCGGACGCTGGTTTTGATTTGGTCGTTGAGACCATTTTTCCCGATTTGGATGATGGGTTTGAGGGTGTGTGCCTGGCTGTTGAGGAAGGCACGTTGTTTTGATGTTAATGACATAATTTCTTCCTTGTTTTTTTGATAGTTATTTTAGGTGGTGAGGGACGGTCGGAACTAATTTTCCAAAGACTCTCATCTTTGAAAAATGGATTTCCTGACCTCACAATTGAGCCTTGGTCTCAATTGTGCCCCTTGCCAATCTACAGATTGGCAAGACACCACGGCAATAACTATCGCTATATGAGCTCACTTTGTTCGCTCAGCGATTTTGTTTTAAATAATTGCTTTTCGTGTGACGACGGCGACGCCTTCTGGTGCCCAGACGGCGACTTTGGCGGTGCCTGTTACGCGGATCCAGCCGAGTCCTGAGATGACTAGGTCTGTCTTGTCCTTGATGTTAAATACATGCTCAAGCAGTTTTGGAAAATCTTCTTTTTCCTTGCTATTTGGTGGTGTCAGAAGTGTTCCAAGGTGCTTATCATAAAATGCACTAGCGCCTTCAAGCTTAGTACGATGCAATTTGAGTTCATTGTCAAAGAAGGCTGTGAAACCTTGCTTGTCACCTGCAATGAAGTCAAATCGTCCCAAACCGCCTAAGAACAGGGTTTGTTCAGGATTGAGCTGATAGGTTTTAGGCTTGATTTCCTTTTTAGGACTGACATACTTGAGGTTTTTAGCCGTCAAGTAGTGGGCCATCTGGTGACGATGGATGATTCCTGGCGTATCGTAAATATAAGATCCGTCGTCAAGCGGAATCTCAATCTTATCCAAGGTTGTCCCTGGGAAACGCGAAGTCGTGATGATATTCTGGTCACCCGTAATTTCTTGGATAATAGCATTTATAAGGGTTGATTTTCCAACGTTGGTTACACCGACCACATAGACATCACGGCCCTTACGGTAGTGTTCAATCTTGTCAATGACTTCCTTAATGGCATGTTTGTTTTGTGCTGAAGTTAGGACGACATCAACTGGACGAAGACCTTCTTCGTGGGCACGCTCCATCAGCCACTGGCTAATCTTGCCCTGTTTAACTGACTTAGGTAGGATATCTTTTTTATTTCCAACCAAGAGGACATCATTGCCTGATACAAAACGTGGCAAGCCTGGGATGACAGAGCCATTAAAATCAAAGATATCAATGACATTAACCACCAAAGCATCACCGTCTCCCACCTCGTGTAAGAGCTTGAGGAAATCATCGTCTGTCAACTGGACATCCGTGATTTCATTGTAGTGGCGGAGACGGAAACAGCGTTGGCAATAGACTTCGCCAGTCTCCAAACCTTTTTCAAGTGCCGACTGGGGGGTAAAGCCAAGACCAGCCTTGTCTGTCGTCTGAATGGTTGCTCCACAACCAATACAGAGAATTTCTTCCATAGTTAAATTCCTTTTTTATATGTAATCGGTCCGTACTTTTCAGTGATTTTTCGCATCACACGGCGCTCACGAGCTCGGTTAATCTGCGTTTTGATCGAGTCATGTTGGACCAAGGGTTTGACTAAAATCGAGCGAATGCCAGCACGGTGGGCTGCTCGAATATCTGTCATGAGCTGGTCGCCGACCATGACCACTTCACTTTTCTCATAGTGAAATTCCTTCATGGCACGGTCAATCCCAAATGTGAAGGGCTTCAAGGCCCAGTAAACGTAATCAATTCCAAATTTTTCAACTGCTCGTTGGACGCGTTTCTTAGTGTTATTTGAGACCACGATAATGCGAATGCCCGCGTCCCGAAGATCATGTAGCCATTGCTTCATCTCTGGCGTCCCGTCAGGGTTGTTCCAAGCTATGAGGGTATTATCCAAATCGACCAAAACAGCCTTGATTCCCTGCGTCTGCAGACTTGGGACTGTCAGATCATAGACTGCTTCCACAGCAAAATCTGGCATATAATTTTCAATCGCCATTCTGGCTCCTTTTCTTAACTTTTTTTCGCAATTTTCCTTAGTAACAATGACAAAACAATCCACAAACCTGCACTAGCCAAACTGATGTAGAGCCAAGCATGGGGCTCATCTGTTAAAGGTAGGGGAACATTCATTCCGAAAAAGCCTGTCACTACTGCCAAAACCGCTAGCAAGACTGAAATGATGGTCAAGGTTGTCAAATTATCATTCAGATTATTATTTAGAATATTGTTGTAAGATGCTGATAGTTGTTGGAGGACTTGAGAAATCAAGTCTGTCATGGATACCAGCTGATGAGCCTCAATCATGGCATCATCAAACTGTTCTCTCTCAATCTCATTAAAACTGCGATAGAGAGCATGCCCTTGGATATGTTCCAGCAACATACGATTTTGCTTGGCAGCCGCAGTAAGATAAACCATACCGGTTTCCAAGTCGGAAAGGGCAAAGAGGTTTTTCTTGGTCGTCCGCTGACGCAAGAGGCCATTGACCTCATCCTTACTCTTGTCCATCTGCTCGATGACAGGATAGTAGGCATTGCTGATGATTTCCAGACTAGCAAAGAGAAACTTGTAAATCGAAAGCGTGTCATGACTCTCCAGATAACGGGTCATCTGTTCAATGACATAGGCGTTCTTGGTATTACTAATGGTAATCAGGCGATGATGTTCCACGATAAAGGTCATGGGAAAGGCTTCGTAGTATTCCTTGTCCTTTTTCAAGTTCAAGACATTATAGATAAAGGTCACAGTCCCATTTTCACGGTGATAATCCATGTGGGCACGCTCATTTCTATCCAGTGCGTATTCAATGGTTTCCTTGTCCAAACCGTAGATTTCAGAAAGGTCTTCTAGTTTTTTCAACTTGTCCAAATCTAGGTCAATCCAGGTACAACCATTGCCCAGCTGTTTTTCTAAAAACATCTTCTCTCCTTTACCAAACTCTTTCTATTGTACCATAAATCTGCTAACATTTCAGGCCTGATCTGTCCGAGAGAAATTGCTGACGACGGTGATATTCCGATTGGGAACGAAGTGCAGAACCTGATTTTCTCCTCTAAGTTGCGTTGTTCGAATACCGACGCTGACAACCTTGCCCGATACAGTAATAGGACCATTTGTCAGAACAACTTCATCTCCTACATCCAGTTGATGCTCAAAGAGGATGAAAAAGCCATTGATGACATCAGACAGAAAGCCTTGGGCTCCCATACCGATGGCCACCCCAGCAATCCCAGCTCCAGCAAGCAAACTAGAAACTGGCAAGCCCAATATCGACAAAATGCAGTAGAGTAAAAAGAAATAAAGGGTATAATTAAACACATTTTCTAACAGACGTGAGATGGTTTTCTGACGTCCGATATCGTGACGAGACATTTTTAGAGAAGGTTTGACAATTCTCTGCACCATGGTATGAAGCAGTTTCTTAGCTATATAAAAGAGCAAAAACAGGAATAACAGAGAAAGTAGCTTGGTTAAGATACTCTCGATAATCGCTGTTAGATCAAGCTTATTGAGGTAGGTTTGAATAAATTCTTGCATAGAAAACTCCTTTTATTTATTATACCATACTTTCACAAGTGCCATTCTCCATAAATATTCAAAAATAATTTCAAAAATAGACAGAAAATTCTTGATTTTGGTTCATATTTATACTATAATCATAAACATTACACAACTAAGGAGGTTATTATGAAAAAACTCATTCATGCTTGGAATAAGGCAAGCCTAATCAAACGTATTTTGATTGGTATGCTTTTTGGAGGAATCCTAGGACTAACACTTCCTACTGTATCTGGAATCGGCCTACTCGGAGATCTCTTTGTTGGTGGTCTCAAAGCCATCGCACCTATTCTAGTCTTTGCTCTCGTTGCCAATGCCCTTTCCAAACACCAAAAGGGACAGGATAGCAATATGAAAACTGTTATCTTCCTTTATCTAGTAGGAACCTTTGCAGCGGCACTTGTGGCTGTCTTTGCTAGTTTCATCGTTCCAGTTGAAATTACCTTAAATAGTACTAATACAGAGGTTACGCCTCCTGATGGTATAGGTCAGGTTCTTAGCAATCTCTTGCTTAAACTCGTAGACAACCCTGTCAATGCCCTCGTCACAGCCAACTACATTGGAATCCTATCTTGGGCAGTGATTTTCGGGATTGCCATGAGAGAAGCCAGCAAAAATAGTAAAGAATTGTTGAACACCATAGCTGATGTGACTTCTAAAATTGTCGAATGGATCATTAACCTAGCTCCATTTGGAATCCTAGGCCTTGTCTTTAAAACTATCTCTGATAAAGGAATCGGCAGTCTAGCAAACTACGGTATTTTACTAGGACTATTGGTTACAACCATGTTCTTTGTCGCTCTGGTTGTCAATCCATTGATTGCCTTTCTCTTTATGAAGAGAAATCCTTATCCCCTCGTTTGGAAATGTTTGCGTGTCAGCGGAGTTACAGCCTTCTTCACTCGTAGTTCTGCAGCTAACATCCCTGTCAACATGAAGCTCTGTCATGACCTTGGACTCAACCCAGATACCTATTCAGTTTCTATCCCACTTGGTTCTACTATCAATATGGCAGGAGCAGCGATTACTATTAACATTTTGACACTTGCTGCAGTAAATACTCTTGGAATCCCTGTTGACTTTGCAACAGCCTTTGTCCTTAGTGTGGTAGCAGCTATCTCAGCCTGTGGAGCTTCTGGTATCGCTGGTGGTTCCCTCCTCCTTATCCCAGTTGCTTGTAGCCTTTTTGGTATTTCTAACGATATTGCCATGCAAGTTGTGGGGGTTGGATTTGTGATTGGTGTCATCCAAGACTCATGCGAAACAGCTATTAATTCTTCTACAGATGTCCTCTTTACTGCCGTTGCCGAATACGCAGCAGCCCGTAAAAAATAACTCATAAAGACAAGTCTGCTCAAGTCTTGTCTTTTCCACTTTTATTCTAACTTACTAGGAAATCCTTATGTCTATTAGCCAACGTACGACCAAACTCATCTTAGCTACCTGTCTAGCCTGTTTTGTCGCTTATTTTCTCAATCTTTCTTCAGCTGTCTCAGCTGGAATTATCGCTCTCTTGAGCCTATCTGATACCCGTAGAAGCACTTTAAAATTGGCCCGCAATCGTCTTTTTTCTATGCTTCTAGCTCTGGCTATCGGTGTTCTGGCTTTTCACTTGAGCGGATTTTATATCTGGAGCCTTGGTCTCTATCTGGCTCTCTACGTTCCTCTAGCCTACAAGATGGGCTGGGAAATTGGCATCACACCAAGTAGCGTTTTGGTCAGCCATCTCTTGGTACAAAAATCAATTTCTCCAGACCTTCTAGTCAATGAATTTCTTCTCTTTGCTATCGGTACAGGGTTTGCCCTACTAGTCAATCTCTATATGCCTTCACGAGAGAAGGAAATCCAGCTCTACTACACGCTGGTTGAAGAAAAGTTAAAAGATATCCTCCAGCGCTTCAAATATTATTTATCCAGAGGGGATGGACGCAACCGAGCACAGCTGGTTGAAGAATTGGATACCCTTTTGGAAGAAGCCCTCAGACTGGTCTACCTAGATCACTCTGACCACCTCTTTCACCAGACCGACTACCATATCCACTACTTTGAGATGAGACAGCGACAAAGTCGTATCCTGCGAAATATGGCCCAGCAAATCAACACCTGTCATCTTGCTGCCAGTGAAAGCCTGATTTTGGCCCAACTCTTTTCAAAAATTGCAGGCCAACTAAGCCAAACCAATCCTGCTTCTAATTTACTAGATGAAATTGAACGCTATCTAGAAGTCTTTCGTAATCGCAGTCTGCCCAAGACAAGAGAAGAATTTGAAACCCGCGCCACGCTCCTCCAACTCCTACGTGAAGCCAAAACCTTCATCCAAGTCAAAGTTGATTTTTATCAAAAATATAGAAAGTAAAAAAAGAAAACTTCAGATCAATCACAAAAGGTGAGTATCTGAAGTTTTCTTTTATTTGTAATACTCTTCGAAAATCTCTTCAAACCACGTCAGCGTCGCCTTACCGTACTCAAGTACAGCTTACGGCTAGCTTCCTAGTTTGCTTTTTGATTTTCATTGAGTATAAGTTAGCACCATAAAGGTTAGTAATAGGACGAATAAGGCCAAACTCACCAATAAAGTAAGCACCTTTACCAAAGTATTGCTCTGCCAGTAACTTGGTTTACCAATATTACTGGTAGCATCCATGGAAAAGAGTTGATTTTGACGGGGTTGGATGGTTACCAATACAATCAAAGCAAGAGATAGGACAATAGCTAAAACAATCAGTATGTCAATCATAGGCCTACCTCAAAATTCCCAATAAAGTAAAGAGTAAACCAATCAGAATCATCAAGCCCAGTAAAAGTGAAAAAGTCTTACTAATCTTTTCCCCTCGGGTTTCTTTTTCTTTCTTGATGGGTTTTTGTTTCAACTCTTCCATGCGGCCTTCAACGTCTTTGTAAAATAAATCTTCCTCTGACATGTTAGCCTCCTAAAACAGTTTGCATGGTTTCCTGATATCGCACCAAGTCAACATAGTTGGCATGTTGGCCTTGTTTGCCAAGTGCCTGACGCATTTGTTCAACATCTGAAAGGGCCAATTTAATGTTCTCAACCAAAGCAGCGACTTCACTACTTTCAAATAGATGGTCTGGAGCGATATAGAGTCTATTGTGCACCGTCTGATGAAATCCAAGAAGCAAGAGATTGTGTTCAAAGGCCTGACGCACTGCCTGCAATAACTCATTGCTATGGTTTATATCCAAGTAAATATCCGACAATTGATAGAGCTCCTGAATCTTCTGTGGACTAGCGTTCTGGTAAAGGACCACATTAGGATAACGAAGCATATCTAATAACTTAGAAGACATCTCTGTTACCGCTGCAATACGGAAAGTGACATCAGGCAAGGCTTCTACGATTGCTTCTACTTGCTCAATCTGATCGGAATTGGTCAAGATTAAGGCGTCTCGTCTTAGGAAATTATCACGTTTGAACTGGTAATGGTAACCCAAGTGGACAAACTGATCATGGTATTTCTCGTCAGTCAACTCTAAAGCACGTTCATAAGTCGCCTTGTTTGGAATGATGATTTTCTTAGTGCGCACATCATCACTCTCTAAAATCAACTGCATATTGCCTGGAATGGCATCATAGAGAGGTTCCTGCCAAACCAAAACATCTGAACCAGACTTATCTGGATGATGGAAGGAAACCAAGAAAGGAGTCGCTAAGGTATTAAAGATAAGCTGACTTGTATCTATTTCCAAATTTTGCAAAAAGAAGGTAATAAATTCAACCTTATTTGCAAAGTAACGCATGGACTGACCAGGTAAGGTCAATAAGATATCACCCGTCACATGGTTTTCAAGTAACACTTCCTGACCATTGACATCTTGGTAAACCGTCATAATCGGCTCACTATCTGCGCTATAGGTCGTTGTAGCAAAGCAGGCTCCGAAGCGATTATAATGGTCAACCTGACGTACTCGACCTTCCAAGTCTTTCCAATCTACCTGTTTAACCAAGCGAGCCTGCATTCCATCAGCATAATGAATAACGGCTCTCTCCTCTGTCATATCTTCAATGCGAGCAGACTGATTATTTCCTGAAATTTCCCAAAAAGCTGGAACAGGAACTTGGTTAAAATAGAGAGGTTTTCCCTTTTCATAGCCTAGATAATAGGTAAATGGGGACACCAGACCATCAGGTAGAAAACCATCTGCATCGATGACTACTCCAAGTTGGGAAAGACCAGTAGCTACTAGACTTTCATGTAAATCTCGACTTTCCTGACTATATCGATCATAAAGTTCAATCATGGAGCACCTCCTCTACTGTTTTTTTCCACTTTTCTAAAATTTCTTCGGTTAAGAAACCTTCTGCAATTTGATAAGAATGGGCACGCATAGCTTCCAAACGATTTTCCTGATACAATTGACAAATCTTAGCCGCATAAGCTTGCTTGATTTGATCTTCTACATGGTCAGATGAACTTGGAATCAAATAACCATTTTGGCCATCTTCTATAAAGGTCTGATTCCCATAAGGCACATCAAAACCGATTAGTGGTAGACCTGAACCAACTGCTTCCATCAAAGTCAAACCAAAGCCTTCGCTGGTAGAAGCCGTCAAGTAGACCTCATACTGGCTATAAATCTGCGCAAGATCCGCATGCCCCTTGAGCTGGATATAATCCTCAGCCTGATGAGTTGCAATAATGTCTCTAAGCAGAGAATCTTCTCCACCGCTACCATAAATATCAAAGGTTAATTCAGGTATTTCCTTACGAGCCTCAATCACCGCCTTGACCAACCAGTCAATGTGTTTTTCTTTGGCAAGACGTGAAGCCGTAATCAATGAAAAGGGTTTACGTCCCTGACTTGACTCAGTTAATGCATCAATACTTCCTACAGGAATGGTAACAATCTTTGGTTGATGCTGGGTATATTTGGCAAATTGTTCTTGCAGAACTTCTCTCTGCTTATCAGTTGATACAATAAAGAAGTCAACCTTATCTGCATTTGTAAACTGATAGTCATAATAGTTATTCCAAAGGATATAGTCCTCATTTGTAGCATTTTCACTATAATGCTCCGCATGAACAACTACCGCTAAATGCGCTGCCTGTGCTTCTTCAAACACAACCTGTCCAATACCTGTTTCTCTATCAAGAATGACCAAATCAGACTTGTTCAAATTCAAGGATTTCATAAAAGCACGCATGAAAGCTTGCTTTCCATAGAAAATCTTATCCTTAAAACGGTAAACTTCTTCCTTACCTTGATTCATCAAGATATCATAGGCTGGAGTCCCGTCCTCATTATAAAAAGTCCTTTGATATAGCACTGCAACATTGTCCTTGGGAGCAAAGTATTCGCTACAATAACGCGCATAAGAAAAGTAATCCTTACGAATCAGTTTTCCTTTAAAGACATACTCAGCATGTTGAACCAAGTCCTTGTCCTCATCAACCAAATAACAGGTTACAAACTTACCTTGGTCAGAAAAGAAGACACGTAAAACCTTGCCATTTTTTTCTCTGTGACTTTCTTCACCACCAAAGTAAGCCAAGACATCATCCACTGTCACGCTAGTCGGCGCAATCTTGATGTCTGTAAAATGATTATAAAGCCAGATCACTTGATCATCATCAAAACCAATATTTGCTGTTAAGTGCTGAATATTATCGGCTAAAATCATATCTGTAAAGATAAACTTAGAGGACAGATTTAATTTCCGAAAAACACCAGCACGATAAGCTTGGGCGTATTCAACACCGCTACTAGCCCAGCCAATGCCTAAATTTATATTATAAATTGTCATATATTCTCCTCTTATGGGAAATGAGTCATAATCTCACCTTTAGAAGTAACTTCAACAAGTCCCATCAAAAGATTACGTATCATATCAGCCCGAATCTGTTCTTTCATGGTTTCAAAACCATCATAAGCCTCCTGATAATACTCTACTATAGGATTTTTCTGAGCAGCCGGCTGATTCCCTATCGCCATAGTCAATTGTTGTAAGTAATCTACCTGCTCTACCCAGTTATCATCAATAGCCTTGAGCAAAGAAAGTCGTAAAAACTGTTCATACAAGTCATGTTGATCAAGTAATTCTTTCTTTTCTGAAAGTTCTTTATCAATCACCTGCTTCATAAAACTACGAACTGCAGTCTTGTCAGTCACATCTATATAATCTGGAATCTCTTTAACATGGAAACTAATATTGGTCACGATAAAGTGGAAGAGCAAGTCTCGGCTTTCATAATTTGAAGAGGTCACTTGATCAATGTAACTAGCAATGATTTCCTCAACAACATCCTCTAAGTCACGAGAACCATCTATTAGACGATTTCTTTCTTTATAGACCATATTCCGTTGAATATTCATACTCTCAGCATATTCTAGTGTCTGACGACGCGCCGAACGTCCAGCACTATCACTGGCATGCTGAGCCTTTTCGACCAGTTTCCGATATTTACGGCCTTTCAATACTTCTGGTTGAGTCATATCTTGAACCTGATAGTCTTTATACTTTTTATGCACCCAAGATGGACCAAATTTCTTGATAACATCGTCCTCTAAGGATACAAAAAACTTACTCATCCCAGGATCCCCTTGACGACCAGAACGTCCTCGAATCTGTAAGTCAATCCGTTGACTTTCCATCCGCTCTGTTCCGATTACAATCAATCCTCCAAGTTCTGCAACTCCCTTACCAAGTTTAATATCCGTACCACGTCCTGCCATAGAGGTAGCTACTGTCACAGCCCCCATCTGACCTGACTCGGAGATAATCTGAGCCTCACGCGCCACATTATTAGCATTTAGAACATTATGGGCAATCCCTTCACGTAATAAAAGAGATGAGTAAAGATGGGACATCTCCACAGAACCAACAAAAACCAATAAAGGATTTCCCTTAGCATGGTATTCTTTGATATACTCCAAAGAAGCATACACTTTTTCAGGTAACGTTACATACAAATTGTCTGGATAGTCAATCCGTTGTTTCGGACGATTGGTTGGAATACGAATAACTGCCATATTATAAGTTTCAAGAAACTCTTTTTCTGCAACCTTACCTGTCCCTGTCATCCCCGATATCTTATTAAACATCTTAAAGAGACTCTGATAGGTTATGGAAGCCATGGCTCTTGTTTCTGGAGACAATTTAACATGCTCCTTCGCCTCAATTGCCTGATGGAGACCTCCCTGTAGTTTGGTCATTTCCATAAGACGTCCTGTCCCCTTATCGACCAGTACCATTTCATCCCCTCGAACGATATAGTCCTTATCTCTTGTATAAAGTTTATGAGCCCTTATTGCATAGACTAGATGACGAGCAAAAACCGCATGTTCTTCCTTGTAAAAATGATCTATTCCTAAAAAGCTTTCAGCAGCCTTAGCACCTTTAGTGGTCAACCAAACTTCATCTTTCTCCTCTTTAAAAATGTAATCCTCACCTTCAACCAAGGTCGTTACCAGCGTATCAATAATACCGTAGTGATTAGATTGAACACGCGGAGCACCGGCAACAATCAAAGGAGTTTGAGCACTATCAAGTAAAATATCATCAATTTCATCAATGATTACATAATCAAAAGGACGTAAAAATTTAGATGACTCATCAGAAGCTAAATTATCATTCAGATAATCAAATCCCAATACACTATTGGTTGTGTATATAATATCTGATTCATAAATAAGTCTTTTTTCCTCAGGTGTGTATTCTTCATTAGGATCACCTGTAAAGGGAATTCCAACAGATAAGCCTAAAAAACGGTAAACCTGTCCCATTTCCTCCGCATCACGCTTGGCAAGATATTCATTCGTTGTAATAACCATCGTTCCCTTGCCCGTCAGCGCATTGAGGTAAACGGGCATAGTAGCTGTCAAGGTTTTCCCCTCACCTGTGTTCATCTCCGCTACATCACCTTGATGAATAACAATTCCTCCCATGACCTGTACATCATAGGGGAACATTCCTAACACTCGTTTATCTGCTTCACGTACTACTGCAAATGCCTCAACCAAAAGATCATCCACCGTTTCTCCTTTAGCAAGACGTTGTCGGAATTCTAGTGTTTTTGCCGCTAATTTTTGATCTGAGAGAGACTCCATTTCCCCTTTTAGGGCATTAATCTTTTTTAAGATCCTTTTGACTTTCCTCAACTGAAAATCTTGACTAAAATTTTTAATCACGATTCATCTCCTCGATATAAAAATCATAAAAGTCTAACGACTCAAAACCTGCACTCAAAAGAGACACTTCATAGGTGTAAGCTTCTTGGGGGTAAGTAAACATAAATTGTTTAACTTTTTCTACCTTTTCCTCAATTACAGTTTCATAGCGATCAAAAAATCTAATTTTTATGTATAAACCTTGCTCTGGTTGACAATCGAAATTCATACACATTTGATAATCCTGTCCTCGTTTTAATAAAGGCAGACTAACTTGAGTTCTAGCTCCTTGATAGTTCAAACTAGAAAACCAGCTCCTCAGAATTTCTCCAGATGTTAACAAAGGATTATAGAGACTGACATGCTGGTAGCTATGATAAGTCACCCGAGTGCCGTACATAAATGTTCCCCCAACTTCTCCCCACTCTATTCCTTGTCTTTGTTTGATAATCATTCATCACCTCTCCCAAAATCTGCCTCTAACACCATATGATAAAAGTGCAAAAACCAAGCTACATTGGTATCCGTATCATCATTATGTCGTCCCGCTGTTCCTTTAGAAAGTATTTTCGCTCCTGTATTACATAAGTGATCAACTAATTGTTCATAAGCACGGCTATCCATATCCTCGTCTTTCATATAAGATAGACCAAAGGTTGTATTTGAAAAATCTGCTTGTTTAAAAACATTCCAAAAACGTTGATCTAATTCCAGCATATGTCTAGAGCTAACTCCCCCAGTTTGATGATGCAAAATATCAAAAGCTGTATTAAATACGCCTGGAGCTTCTAATCGTCCACGACTAGCGATTGTTCCAATATTGGCAAGAGGTTTACCGACAATAATAGCATGAGGTTCAAAGGAGGCACCATAATAAAGAGATGGAAATGTTCCCATAGAAAGACCTGACAAAATCAAATCTTTTTTATCAAATCCTAGATAATCTAGATAGTGAAGAATCGTTTCCTTTACCTTATTTTCTAGCTCATCACTTCCCAAATAAAAGGCACCACCTTCAAGACGTGGATCAGAAAACAAGATGAAAGGACATCCAAGATTTTTCATCATGTAATATCCTTCAAAACCTTCCGCAGAACGATACCCTGCAAAGTATACATTCAATGGAGGCTTAAAATCTCCAGGATGGAAGAAATAATTAATTTCTTCACGCTTACTATCGTGTAAGATATTTCCCCCCAAGAAAAACTTCCCAAATTGCTTACGAGTCCAACGTCTGTGTAAACTTCCTAATTGAAGAATCCCCTGACCACATGCTAGAATTGAAATTGCTAAATAACCTTTGGATTCGCCCGGAATGACGAATGCCTTTTCCAAATCAGGTTCATTTAGGATTATCTCTTCTATAATTTCTGACACCGAACCTTGTTTTATTTTTTTTATACTAACTTGAAATTCTACCCCATCACTTTTTTCATACTCCAACCACAATTCAATAGGGAGTTCCTCTTCTAGGATTATGTTATAACTCCAAAAAGCTAACTGAGAAAATTCTTCTCCAAAATATCCCTCCAATGTTAAGTGCTCAAAGCCTTGATAAGAAATCGAACCCTTAAAAGCAGGATTGACTTGCAACATAAACGGCTTCAACTTATCGCCATATCCGCCACCAAACAGCGAAGTCGACAAATCTTCCAGTAATGTTTGAGGGTCTGAAAAATCAACAGCCTGAGCACAAGATCTTTTTAGAAATGATGAAATGGTCAAATCTGCCGTTTCAAAATTTTGGTTATATAAAAGAGTATGAGGTTCTATGTTATTCATAAACGGAAGTAAATCTTTCAGATACTGACCGTCCTCTATTAAAACAACATGAAAACTAGTAATTCCATCCATCTCCATCATTTTTCTCAAAGCAAGAGAAGAATCAGGACAAAAATAATACCAGTCCATATTATCAGGAATTTCAAAACAATGTTTCCAGTTATCAATTCCAATTTGTAAGATTTTAAGATTCTTTGACATCTGTGATTTCTCCTATCCAATTTTGGAGTTTTTCTAAAAACATCTGTCCCGTATGTTCCTTGATTTTTTCTACAGAGTAAATCAAGGCTTGATTCCACTCCTTAAGTGTATCCAAATAATAATGGATTGCCTTTTGAAGTTCTGATAAGTCAGAAATAAGATATCCGTTCTTTAAATGATCCACATAAACTGTTTTCACTCGATTAATTTGAGGAATCCCTGCACTAATTCCAGCAATTTGAGTATAAAGATGAGGAAGTTTACTTAAGTCTACAATTAAACGTACAAATTCCAAGGTTTTAATTAAATCCAGTTCATCATTCATATTAACGACTTGATATCTCAGTTCCTCTACTTTATTATCCTCTAAAGGATTTTCTGAATCGCCATAACCCGCATCTTTTTCCAACGATTGACTATCGATTCTCTCTTGTATAATCTTCTGAATTAAATCTTCAAACTGCTCTAGTAGTTCTTCATCCGTCGCAAAGGTACCAAATATCAATTCCACATCTTTTGTTTTCGAAACAAAATCTAATATTTGATATATCCCCTCTTCATCAATACCCTCTTTAAAATTCAATTGATAGTAAATAAAAGAGGTTTTTCTTGTCTGGCTACGCCCCAAACGTAGGCGAGTATCAAAAGGAGACAAATGTTTAAAATATTGTTCATTCTCTGGATATAATTCTTTCAAAATATGAAGACTATCTTCCCTATCTACCAAGGTAAAATCTACCTTATTGAATACTGGCAATAAAGCGGGAAATGTATCTTGAGGATTTCGATCAATAAAGAGACTCAAAATCTTATGACTTTCTTCCGGTAAAGTTCTCATCATTAAATCATTGTGAACTTGATGGGCTGGAATAATAAATAAATTATTCTTTTTATAAATTTTACTTAGTCGTTTTTCAAAAAATTCCTCTATTACCTCGCCTATATTATGATAAGTCAATGATTTAAATCGATAACCAAATATTGGATTAATCTCAATACGTCCACCATCCTGCAAGTGCTCTCTAAACTGCCAAATTCCTTTAGTATTCAGATAATCTTGATAGTAAGCTACATCATCCTTAAAATAAATAACACTAGATACTAGCCCCCTATCATCCATAATAAACTGTTCAGAACGTTGACCTTCACTATTGAAGTATTGGATATGACTAATAAAACCTTCTACACCATGTTCTACCTGTGCATACAGTCTACCTTTTCTCTGCACCAATATAGCAAATGGACTATAAATAAATTCACACTCACTATCCCATTCAATATCTTTAAGGCTTAAAATCTGTGAGTTTTCCACAGAAAAATCTTGCATATCATCAAATACAGAATAAGCTTCTGTCTCCAAGACACTATGACGATGTAAAAAATATCGAAGATGAGGTTGGTAGGACAAAATCAACAGTTGAGAACGAAAGCCCTGATCCTGTAATAATCTGATTTGATTAAAGGTATCATCAAATTCAAGTTTAAAAAAAGTACGATACCAAGGAATTAAATCAAAATGCCATGGTCTATCAGTCCCATACCATGCTGGAATAAAATAATACATCGCAACCTCCTAGATAAGTGGTTTATAAGTTTCGTTCATTCTTAAAGCCTTTACTTCATCTTTTACATTAAAAATCATTCCATTCAGCATTAAAAACAAACCAGGAATCATGGCCACTCGCAACAGTTTTTCATCAGATAAAACAAGGAACATTGGCAAGCCCGCCATAACCACATTAATGATTCCTCCTACAATAGAAAATCGGAAAACTAGACCGTTGATAAAACGACTGGTCTCCTCACCTGGATATACTCCATAGATATATTCACCTGACTTTTTCATTCGATCAGCAATCTGATCTCCACTTATATTTACAAATGCAAATGCAATACTAAAAATAAATAAAATACCTATATATAAATAAATCCATAGTGGCTCACCCATTTTATATTGACCAGATAACTCCATATAGATGGGATTTTTTGGAAATATAGCATGTAGAAGAAGCAATACATAAGTAGGTAAACTCATAAAAGTCATAACATACATATACGGCATTCCCCCAGCCGGATTTAGCATTATCTCAAAATAAGAATATCTCTTAAATCGGCTATGCAAACCAACTTTATGTACAGGTAAACGATAGCGCGCTCGATACAAAATGGAAACAATATAGGTGAAAAGGAAGCCCATCAGAACTAATAATAGAATACTGATATAAGATATATGGATAACTTTAAACGTTTCAATCATATCCTGTGGAATAGTCAATACCATACTAGATAGCAAAATAACCATAGGACCTCCCAAACCATTGCTGGCATTTATATCTGACAACCAAACTAAGAAGAAGGTACCCGCAATCAGTAACAGAGTATTCATAAAGGTAATAACAATTGGAGAAAAGGATTCCTGAATGGGGAGATTTAGGGAAATAGCCAACGACTGGATAATCGAAATAAATAAGGTTAGGTACATTTTCCTTCTATCTTGCACCTCTATTGAGAGAGAGGTAATCCCTAAACGTTTAGACAAGGAGAACATTTGCCATAAAAGTGTCGCAGACATCCAAGGAGAAAGACCTACCGACAGCAAAGAAAGACTCCTAAGGTTTCCACCTGAAATAGCTGTAGAAAAAGCTAAATAGGCAGTTGAACCACCTAAAAAATCTCTGCTATTCACATTAACAAAAGGAAGAGATAATCTACTTCCCAAGACATAAATAAAAATCAAAAACAGGGTCACAAGACCTTTTTTCACTATTATAGACGAAAAAATATTTTTCATAACGAATCCTTACATAAAATTAATATAGCATTTTTTATTCTTTCCACTACACAGTAGAAAAGGAATAGAAAATAACCCAGTAAATCATGTTAGAAACCTTAGTCATTTTCCGCTTTATTTTTGAGCGCTAGCTCTTATCATTTCAAAGTTAAAACTAAAATACTATTTTATTATCAAAGTCCCCTAGACAAACAATGTCAAAGTGTTTATCCAAGATAGCACTTTGACAGGAAATTTCTGTTAAAAATATACTTGGCTCGCACTTACTGAGGCAGAACAAGTTAAACATCAACACGATTTGTTGTCAAAATATAAATAGAATTTAATTTTATACTAAAAAATTTTAACTCTATATACAATTCTAGTCTTTCTATTATATCAAAAAAAGCAGAATAAATCTGCTTTCAAGTATCTACAAGATAGGAATATCTCCATTCATGCTCTAGCTTCTTTATTCAATACCAATACTTCCACGCATGTTTTATATTTACAAAATATCACAGTTGCTCAAACGAGATGTCTTGATACTCTTAGATAATCCCTGCAGACTACATTAGTATCGTTTTATCCTAGTCAAGTGCTGTCATTTATAGGATAAGAGGGAGCTTTAATCGCTTAATAAATACAAAAGTTCTGCATAGCGTTTAAAGATTTCCGTACTTTGAAGTCCTGCTTCTTTTGCTTGATTGTAACGCATTTTTAAATTCGTTAACACATTCTCTCTTTCATCCGCTACATTCCATCCTTTAATAGCATAAACCGCCATCCGTTCCATCAAACAGTCCAAAACATCAACCAACAACTTTTCAGTTACCCTACTGCTAATACTATCTACTCCCACTCTATGATTATAAAGAGCCTTATGGATATAAGTCGAACGACAAGACTCTGCAAAAAGGCGATAATTAGTACGAGTATCTTCAATAATTTTCCCTTTAGGGAAGGAAATGATATCAAATAATCTACGCGCAAACAGAATTCCCCAACTTGTTTTAAATGATAGATCCCTACGTTCTAATAAGGGTAGTTGTTGTATTAATTCCTCCCCACTATAATGACTCTCATAATAATCCTCAAAGAGATGAATCAAATAAACATTGCGTTCTTGATGAAATTCTTGATAATTGGATACAACTACTTCTGCATCATTAAGCAAGGCTGCTCGGTACAGATCCTCTACATAAGTCGGTTCTATCCAGTCATCTGAATCAATAAAGGATAAAAATTCTCCTTCCGCCTCAGCAATACCAGCATTTCGAGCGTCCGACAAGCCACCATTTTCCTTTTCAATATAACGAAAACGACTATCCTTCGCAACAAACTCCTGGCAGATAGCAGCAGAACCATCTGGTGAACCATCGTTAACCAACAGAACTTCTATATTTGAATAAGTTTGATTGGCAATACTATCCAAACACATCCGTAAATAATTCTCTACATTATAAATTGGAACGATTAGACTAATTAATGGACGAGGATAAGTAATATCATTTTCTAAATTGGTTACCATAGTTTCATACACCTTAATGTCTTTTGAATCTGGAAAACTGTCTTTCCAATAGGATAGTAAATGCTTGATCCTTTCCAAATAATAATAATTAGGAATGNTTAATTCATTTATAAAATCTAACATATTCCAATGTACTTTTATGTCGCAAAGAGCAGATGCTTCCGAAGGATGATGACTCGCATTCTGACCATGTTGTACATATATATACGTTACTTC